>JAHDHE010000042.1 GCA_020631475.1 Tenacibaculum sp.
GTCCGTAAATTTCAATAACTCTACCACGAGGATATCCTCCTACACCTAAAGCTAAATCTAATCCTAAAGATCCTGATGATATTGCATCTACATCTTCTACCTGACTATCACCTAACTTCATTACTGTACCTTTACCATAAGTTTTATCTAACTTATCTAAAGTAAGTTGAAGCGCTTTTAATTTCGCTTCTTTTTCTTTATCTGCTGCCATAAATCGTGCTAATTATATTATAAAATAAGAGTTGCTAAGTTATGAAAAACTGAGTGTATTTTAAGATGTATTTTGTATTTTTATAAAAAATATGACTTCTATGAAATCAGAAATAATTCAATCACTTGCTAATAATTTTGAAGATTATTCACAAACTACTGAAAATGGAATTGAATTTTGGTTTGCTAGAGATTTACAACTTCTTCTAGGCTATTCTAAATGGGAAAATTTTATTAAAGTAATTAACAAAGCTAAAATAGCTTGTGATGTTACTGGTAATGAAATTTTAGACCATTTTCCTGATATCGGGAAAATGGTGGAAATTGGCTCAGGAACAAAAAGAGAAATACAGGATATCATGTTAACAAGATATGCTTGTTATTTAATTGCTCAAAATGGTGATTCAAGAAAAGAAGCTATTGCTTTTGCTCAAAATTATTTTGCTATGCAAACGAGAAAATTTGAATTAATTGAGCAAAGAATTAAGGATTGGGAACGTTTACAAGCAAGACAAAAATTAACACTTTCAGAAAAAGAGTTATCAGAATTAATTTATGAAAAAACTGGTAATGATAAAAATTTCGGAATTATAAGAAGTAAAGGAGATCAAGCTTTATTTGGTAAGACTACCAAACAAATGAAAACTAAACTAGGTATTCCTGAAAATAGAGCATTAGCTGATTATCTACCAACTATTACTATTAAAGCTAAAGATTTTGCTACTGAAATAACAGTATTTAATACTAAAGAAAAAGATCTAAGAAAAGAAAGAAAAATTTCAGCTGAACATATAACTAATAATCGTTCAGTTAGAAAAATATTGCTTGAAAGAGGAATAAAACCTGAAGAATTACCTGCTGAAGAAGATATTAAAAAATTAGAAAGAAGAGTAAATTCAGAATCAAAAAAAATAGGTAAGAATCCTGATAAACTTAAATAAAATGCAAACCCACCGTCATTTTATTATTCATAAACCTTATGGTTTTCTTTCTCAATTTATTACCAATCAAAAAAAAGGTGGTAAACATAAAATGTTAGGAGAATTACATAATTTTCCTGAAGGCACTATGGCTGTGGGTAGATTAGATGTAAAATCGGAAGGGTTACTATTATTAACTACTGATGGAAAAGTAAGTGATTTTATTACCACCAGAGGTAAGGTTGAAAAAGAATATTACGTACAGGTTAACGGACAAATAACACCAGAAAAAATTAAACAATTACAACAAGGTGTTGAAATTGGTTTTGATGGAAAAAAATATCAAACAAAACCTTGCAAAATAAAACTAATTGATACTCCTGATTTTCCGGAACGTTCTAAAAAAATACGTGACGATCGTCACGGACCAACCAGCTGGATTTCTGTTACACTTACCGAAGGTAAATTTCGTCAAGTGCGTAAAATGACCTCAGCTGTTGATTGTCCTACACTACGTTTAGTAAGAGTTCGGGTTGGTAGTATTGAATTAGGTACAATGGACTCTGGAGAAGTAATTGAGGTTGATGGATTATATTAACTTTTAACCATTTTAATATGTGGAATACCATCTTCTAAATACTCATCACCTACTTGTTTAAATCCGTGAGATTCGTAAAACTTTTGTAAATACGTTTGAGCTGATATTGTAATTTTAGTTTCATTGTAATTATCAATAATAGCTTGTATAGAAGCTTTTATTAAATCGTGTCCATAGCCATATTTACGTTCGGTATCTTTTACAACTACTCTACCTATACTAGGTGTATTAAAATAATCACCACTATTAAATAAACGAGTATAAGCTATAATCTTATCTTTTTTAGTTCCTATAACGTGTAATGCTTTTTGATCTTTAAAATCGATATCTTGATATATACAATCTTGTTCTACAACAAAAACTTCAGAACGTAATTGAAGTATTTCATACAGTTCTGAAGTTGTTAATTCTTTAAAAGTTTTTACTTTAAATTCCATTAACAATCGCAAGCTATTTTGTTTACTCTGTTAGCATGACGTCCACCTTCAAATTCGGTAGATAAGAAAATCTTTACAAAACCTAACGCTTGTTGTAAAGACACAAAACGAGCTGGAATTGTTAACACATTTGCATCGTTATGTTGACGTGTTAGTTCTACCAATTCGTTGTTCCAACATAAAGCAGCACGCACACCTTGATGTTTATTAGCTGTCATTTGCGCTCCGTTACCACTTCCGCATAAAATAATACCCATTTCTGCTTGTTCAGTTTCTACAGCTTCTGCAGTTGGATGAATAGCATCCGGATAATCCATAGAATCATTTGTGTTAGTTCCAAAGTTAATTACTTTATGTCCTAATTCTTCTAAAAGTTGTACGATTTCAAATTTGTATTCGGTACCTGCATGGTCGTTTCCTACAGCAATTGTCATAATATGTTGATTTTAATTTAGTTGTGAGTTACAAAAATAACGTTATTAACGGTTATCAACAGTAATTAACAATGCTTTTTTTAGCATTCTTAATAACCTATTAAAAATAAAGTACTTAACGTTATTATTAAAATGTTAAGAACTAATGGTAGATTTTAAAAAGATTATTTGATTATTTACATTTTTTTTACAATACAAGAACTGCAATTACATATGCAACTTTTTTTTTAAGTTTTTAATGAACATTTATCAACATAAAATTAACCTCTTATTTACATTTAAAATTAAATTAACTATTCATAATTTTAAGTGAATAGCTGTTTATAAGTTTTGTTAATAACTCTAATTTATTGTTGATTTTTAAGATTTTAAGAAGCTAATAACTTGTTAGTTTATTTTAATAAGTGATACTACCAAAAATAAATTAAACTATTTATTGTACATATTAACACACTATAATAACCATTATCCCTTTTTTTAAATTTTAAAAATCCTTTATTATTATTATATAATATGTTGATAACATCAATTTTTTTTAATTAGAAATTTTTAGATTGAGTTATCTTTTAAATAAAAATTGAAGAGTATTAATTTTAAAAAGGAAAATTGCTAAATTTTAGTAAATAAAGCTAAGCTTGTTGATAAATAAGAATAAAAGGTGAATTAGATTAACTAAACTGTTTTTTGTTGCTTTTTAAGCAAGTAAATAGTGTCTTTAGCCTTTACTAATTGTGTTGGAGTTTTTTTATTTAAAGTCGTGTTTATGCTTATTACAGTAACAATGATTCCTGTAATAAATATAGTTATAAAAAAAGCTATTATTTTACGTAAACTTTTCATTTTTAACGTCTTCTTGTTATAAAGACGTTAAAATTTAAGAAATGTTACAGTTTAATTAAGATTTTTTTAACTTTTTAAGGAGTTATAAAATTTATTGCTCCTTTAATAACAGAAGCTTTTACTTTTCCTTGTCCAATTAACTCACCATCTGCTTGTATAAATGGTTGATTATTAAAGTTAATTGGAGTTATTAATAACTCATTTGATAAGTGTGTTTCTACTTTTTTATGTTTGGTTATTAAACCTGAATAAAGTTTCTTTAAGTTAAAAAGTAAATTACAAAAAGATAAATTTTTGGCAATTGTAATATCAAATAAACCATTTGTAGAATCCTTATAATCAGTTAATTGCATTCCACCAGCAGAATATTTACAAATTCCAAACAAAGTCATTAAACATTTAGTTTCAAAAGATTGATTGTTAATATCAATTTTAAAAGTAGTTTTTTTATAAAGTAATAAACCAGCTATACCACTTAATAAATAAGCAACTGAACCAAATTTTTTCAATTTATTTAGTTTATTAACTACATAGCCATCATAACCAATACCTGCTACATTATTAAAATATGCTGAAGTTTTAGATAGTTTAAGATGTCCTATATCTTGCAAAATAGTACTATTACCTGCAATTAAATTAATCGTTTTTTTTATATTATTAGGTATATTATAAGTCTTAATCCAATCGTTTCCTGTACCTAAAGGAATCACGCCAACAGTAATATCAGAAGTTTTTACGTACCTTTGCTTCATAATTCCGTTTACTACATGATGTAGTGTACCATCTCCACCAACGGAAATTATATTTCTATAACCTTGTTGAATAGCAGTGTGTACCAATTCAATCTCGTGTTTAGAATACTGCGTAAAAGCGTAAGAAAAATCGATATTTTTTTCGTTTAATAATTGCTCAATTTCTTTCCAATTTTTAGAAAGTTTTTTATTTCCTGAAACAGGATTTGCAATTAAAAACCAAGAATGTATCATATAAATAATAAATAATTTCGCCAAAATACAAAATACATTCATAACAGTTATTTAATAATAATACAGTTGATTTATTTGTATTTTGGTAAAAATTAAAATTAGAAGAAAGATTAATGACTAGAAAGAAAAAAATCTACAAGAAAAAAGGTAAAATAATTAAAGACCTTACCCGTAATATTTTTAAAATACTTAACGAAGACAGCAATAAACATTATAATTACAAACAAATTGCTGGCAAAATGGGAATTTCTGATACTGATGGAAAAACCCAAATACTTAAAAAATTAGCAGAGTTAACTGCAACAAAAAAAATAAAAGAAATTGATAGAGGTAAATATCAAATTAACGAAGATCGTAAATATCATATAGGTACTTTAGATTTAACATCGAATGGAAATGGATATTTTATATCTGATGATTTTGAGAAAGATATATTTATTCCTTCTATAAATTTAGGAAAAGGATTACATCAAGATACGGTAAAAGCATACGTTTATAAAAAACGCAGGTCAAATAAATTTGAAGCTGAAGTAGTAGATGTTATCGAACGTAAAAAGACGGAGTTTGTTGGTGTTTTACAAATGAATAAAAACTTTGGTTTTGTAATACCTGATAATAACAAAATGTATGCTGATTTATTTGTTGCTCAAAATAAAATAAACGGCGCAGAAGATGGCGATAAGGTAGTTGTACAAATGACCGATTGGCCAGAGAACTCTAAAAATCCGTTTGGTAAAATTACACAAGTTCTTGGTAAACCAGGAGATCATGATACAGAGATACATTCTATTTTATTAGAATATGGTTTGCCTTATGAATTTCCAAAAGAAGTTGAAGAAGATGCAGAAAAATTATCTTTAGAAATTACTAAAGAAGAAATTGCTAAGCGTCGTGATATGCGTAGCGATTTAACTTTTACGATTGATCCTAAAGATGCAAAAGATTTTGATGATGCTTTATCGTTTACAAAACTAGAAAATGGTAATTACGAAATAGGAATTCATATTGCAGATGTTTCACATTATGTACAACCAAAAACTATTTTAGATGATGAAGCTTATCATAGAGCAACATCAGTTTATTTAGTAGATAGAGTGGTACCAATGTTACCAGAAATGTTAAGTAACGGAGCTTGTTCTTTACGACCACATGAAGAGAAATTAACTTTTTCTGCTGTGTTTGAAATGAATGATAAAGCACAAATTGTTAACCAATGGTTTGGTAGAACAGTAACCTATTCAGATCAGCGTTTTGCTTATGAAGAAGCCCAATCTATCATAGAAAATTGTCAATTATCAGATGATATTCAACCATATACAATGCCACTTGATATTTCTATTATAGACAAAGAATATGACGTTGCTCCAGAAATTGTAGAAGCTACTTTAAAGCTAGATGAATTAGCTAAAAAGATGCGTAAAAAGCGTATGAAATCCGGTGCAATTTCTTTTGATAGGGTTGAAGTAAAATTTAATTTAGATGAAGAAGCAAATCCAATAGGAGTATTTTTTAAACAATCAAAAGATGCTAATAAACTAATTGAAGAATTTATGTTGCTAGCAAATAAAAAAGTAGCAGAATTTATTGGTTTTACAAACGGAAAAGTAACTAAAAATACGTTTGTATATCGTGTTCACGATGAGCCAGATGTTGAAAAATTAGCTTCATTACAAAACATTATTAGTAAGTTTGGTTATAAGATTGATACTGAAACAAAAGAGAAAACATCACAATCTTTAAATAAATTATTAGCCGATGTTCATGGTAAAGGAGAAGCCAATATGGTTGAAACTCTTGCGATTCGATCTATGAGTAAAGCAGCTTATACAACTCAAAATGTTGGACATTACGGTTTGGCTTTCGATTATTATTCACATTTTACATCACCAATTCGTCGTTATCCTGATGTGATGACACATCGTTTATTACAGCATTATCTAGATGGAGGAAAATCACCAAATGCTGAAATCTATGAAGAAAGATGTAAACACACTTCTAAGATGGAAGAACTAGCTTCAAAAGCAGAACGTGATTCTATTAAATACATGCAAGTTAAATACATGCAAGATCATCAAGATGAAGAGTTTGAAGGCGTTATTTCTGGCGTAACCGAATGGGGAATTTATGTAGAGATTAAATCTAACAAATGTGAAGGAATGGTTCGTATTCGTGATATTAAAGATGATTATTACATTTTCGATGAAAAACAATATGCTATCGTTGGTCAGTCAACTAAAAATGTAATTCAATTAGGTGATGAAGTTGTAGTAAAAGTTAAAAAAACTGATTTAGAACGTAAACATTTAGATTTTAATTTAATTTCACACTAATTTATTAGAATCTGAAACAATAAATTTTAATATTTGTCTTTATACTATTGGTATAATTATTGACTATCAAACAATTAATAAAAATTAAGATGAATAAAATAGTAATTTTAAGTTTGTTTTTGATGACAATTTTAGCATCAGCACAAACAACAATTGATAAAAAATTAGGAGATTTTTCACAAATTAAAATTTTTAGTGGAATCGATGTTGAATTGATTAAATCAAACGAATCTAAAGTAATTATTACTGGTGAAAAAGCTGAAAAAGTAAAAGTTAAAATTAATAATAACGAATTAAGGTTATCTCTTAAATTTCCTGAAACTACTGCAGAAGGAAAAGTAAAAGTTACTTTGTATTTTACTACTGATTTAAATATTATTGATGCCAATGAAGGTGCAGTAATTACAGCTAAAGATATAAAACAACCTAAAATTGAAATTAAAGCTCAAGAAGGCGCATTTATTAACATGGTAATAAATACCAAGCATTTAAAGGTTAAAACGTCTTCAGGTGCAGTAATTAAGATTTCTGGTACAACAAAGAACCAGACTGTATCTGCAAACTTAGGAGGAATGTATCATGGTTATAACGTTAAAGTATCTAATACAACAATAGTAAAAGCAGGATCAGGATCGAAAGTAGAAGTACAATCTGGTGAAATTTTAGATGCTAAAGTATCTTTTGGAGGTTCTATTTTTTATAAAGGAACTCCAGAAGTTTTTAAAGATAAAAAAGTAATTGGTGGTGTAATTGAACACAGAAGTTAATTTTGTATCTTTGTAATGTAAAATTTAAAATAAAATGATTTCACAAACTATTTTTTTAGGAATGATTGGACCATGGCAAATAGCCATAGTTGTTGCATTAGTTTTATTAATGTTTGGAGGTAAGAAAATACCAGAATTAATGAAAGGTTTAGGAACCGGAATTAAGGAATTTAAAGATGCTACTAAAACTGAAGAAGAAGGTACTGAAGATAAAAAGTAATAATTCTTTATATATAAATTACAAAAGCTCTGATCTGACATAAGATTAGAGCTTTTATTTTTTAGATATGCAACTTAATTTTGTCCCCCGACTCAATTAAATTATTACTATTGCAGTAATAATTAAAACTATCAAATTTATTTTTTTGTTAAGAATGGGAGTAAAAATTATAAAATTGTGATGAATGGGAATCTTAATATTCTAATATTTTCTCTAAATCTTCTTTTTTATACTTTCTAGATACAGGTATTTCTAAATTATATTTATTCAATTTTATTAAATAACCTCTAGCATTACCAGAGTACTCTTTAATATATCTTGTATTTATTATATAAGACTTATGACATCGAACAATATTTTTATATTGATTTAATTCTTTTATAATTTGTGAGAGTGTAATTCTAAAAATATTTTCTTTTAAGCCATTTACATCATCAATAAAAAAACTAGCATAATTACCTTCAGAACTTATGTATGCAACTTTGTTAATATCAATACTAATATTAGTATTAGATTTTTCAGATTTTAAAGTAATTATTTCTTTTTGATCTATAATTTTATTTCTATTTTTTCTATCCTTATTAATTTTATATGTATTAACTTTTCTTCTTTTTCTTAACTGTTGTTCATCAAAATATAACCATAAAAGAATTGGAAACAACCCTATTGAATAAGTATGAACTATGATTAAAAAATAACCAGCTACATGCTCTTGATTTATACTTTCTCTAATATATTTATGATATGGATACGAAATAGTTGCAGATACTAAAACTACTATGTTAAGAAGGATTAACTGTTTTAATACTGTTCTAGTATCTGGGTTGTAATAGTTTTTAAAAATTTTAGGTATAATATATAAAACTAAGTTTACTGAAATAAATGCAATTAAGCCATAACCTAAGCAAAATACAATAAGGTTTTCACCCAATAAATGTATTCTGAAAGGTTGAAAAATGATAAGAAATAAAAATACTATTGTACCAATAACAACACTTACAATAAAATTATAAGCGTTGCTTATTTCTGAATAATATGGTCTATTTAACCAATTTTTAATTTTATTAATCAATAATTGTTATGTATTAAATTTTTACAGCAGTTCCAGATGCGGTTACCATAAGCATTCCACCGTTTTTACCAACAGTTTCATAATCTAAATCTATTCCTACAATAGCATCAGCATTTAAAGAAATAGCTCTATTTTTCATTTCTCTAATGGCAGTATCTTTAGCTTCTCTTAGTACTTTTTCATAAGAACCAGAACGTCCGCCAACGATATCTCTAATACCAGCAAAGAAATCTTTTATAATATTTGCGCCAATAATTGTTTCACCAGTAACAATACCTAAATATTCTTTAACAGGTTTATTTTCAATTGTATGAGTTGTAGTTAAAATCATAATATTAGTTATCTTTTTTAGCATTTTTCATCGCTTCACCAATTTGATTACTAGCAGTAAAACTTGCAACCATATCATTTAACATTTGGCTACCAGCTTGTGGTGAATTTGGTAATAAAATTAAATTACTATTAGTTTCTTGTCCAATAGATTGTAAGGTATCATAATGTTGTGTTACAACAATTAAAGCAGATGCTTCTTGACTATTAATTCCTACTTTATTTAATACCTCTACAGATTCTTCTAAACCACGAGCAATTTCTCTACGTTGGTCTGCAATACCTTGTCCTTGTAAGCGTTTACTTTCTGCTTCTGCTTTAGCACGTTCTACAATTAAAATACGTTGTGCATCACCCTCAAATTGAGCAGCAATTTTTTCACGTTCAGAAGCATTAATACGGTTCATTGCTTCTTTTACTTGTGCATCTGGATCTATATCTGTTACTAAGGTTTTAATAATATCATAACCATAAGTAATCATAGCATCGTTTAATTCAGATTTTACAGCGATTGCAATATCATCTTTTTTAACAAAAACATCATCTAATTTCATTTTAGGTACTTCTGCACGAACTACATCAAAAACATATGAAGTTATCTGATCGTGTGGATAATCTAATTTATAAAAAGCATCGTATACTTTATCTTTAATTACCTTGTATTGTACCGATACTTTTAATTTTACAAATACATCATCTAATGTTTTTGTTTCGATAATTACATCTAATTGTTGAATTTTTAAACTCAACTTTCCAGCAACTCTATCTACAAGTGGTATTTTAAATTGTGGTCCTGATTGACGAATACTGTGAAATTTACCAAAACGCTCTATAATTGCAGCTGTTTGTTGTTTTATAATAAAGAATGAAGCAAAAATTATAAAAAGAATAGGAACTACATAAGGTAAAAAAGAAATAATATTCATAGTTATTTATTTAAGTTAATAAATTGATTAATTGTAAAGATACGTATTCTTGCATCTATTTATTTGACGCAAATTTTATAAAATGTTACATTTTTTTCTTTTCACTTATATTTGTCGAAAATCAATTTTATGGAACTTATACAAAAACACGCTACAGAAATTTTAATTCTATTATTTTTAATTGTTACTTTTTTACAATCAGGTATTGATAAAGTAACCGACTGGAATGGAAATTTATCTTTTATAAAAGATCATTTTAAAAACTCACCTTTAAAAAATGTAGTACCTCTTTTATTGGTAATAATTTTAGTTATGGAATTATTAGCTGGTGCTTTTATGTTTATTGGTATTTTTAATTTAGCTACAACTGGTGATCATAACTTAGCTTTACTAGGAGTTCAAATCGCTGCATTGTCTTTAGTATTTTTATTAATAGGACAACGCTTAGCAAAAGATTATGCAGGAGCAATGACTTTAGCAGTTTACTTTATTATTACAATTTTTGGTATGTATTTATTAAATAGATAAAACTTATAATTCATTTTAATAATAATAGATTAATTTAATATAAAACCCTCTTAAAACTAAGTTTTAAGAGGGTTTTATGATTTCTAAAGGTATTTCTATAACTTATATATAATAATCACTTAAAATGATATCTAAAAAGGTTTTTTATGTGTTTTTAAGTATATAAATTAATGAAGAATACTCTTTATTTTTTTTTGCTTTTATATTTGATTTTAATCCTCTATAAAAAGCTTGTATTGGTCTCGATTTATTTGTTTTATTTTTTTCTGATAATAGTGAAACGTAAAAAGAATCAAATTTCATTGGAAGTATTTTTTCAACTTTCATTTCTACTGAAGAAAACAATTTTGTTATCGATTTTTTAGAAAAATGCCATAAGTGTCTTGGAACGTCATATGCTGCCCAAAACTCTTTGTAATATTTTGCATCATAACTTTTATAGTTAGGAACCGCAATTATTAAAACTCCATTTGGTTTTAATAATTTTTTAAGTTGATGAGTATATTCTATTAAATTTGGAACGTGTTCTAATACATGCCATAGGGTAATAACATCAAATTCATTTCCTTTAAATTTTGCAATATCTTCTTTTAAGTCTATATTTTTTTTATTTGCAATTTCTCTGGCTTTTACTGAAGGTTCAATACCGTATGTTTTCCAATTATTATTTTTACAAACATTTAAAAAATCACCCGTACCAGCACCAACATCTAAAATTGTTTTTTCTTTAAAATTAAAAGAGTTAATTAATTTTAATTTATTTTTTAAAGTATAGTTTTTTGCAAGTTGATAAATTTTATCAAACATTGTTTTTTTACTGTCAGTATGTGAAATGTATGAATCACTTAAGTAATAACTTTCTAAATTACTTGGAACAGGCGAGGTAACTAACATGTTATATTCTTCATTAATCATTACCTCATAACTTTCATTAGAAACAGTATAGTCTATACAGTTTAAAAATGGTTTTAAGCTTTTATGTAGCTTCTTTTCTTTTTTTGATTCCATTGCTTTTGTAATGTTCCATGTGGAACATATTTAATTTTAATGCAATATTACATAAAAAAAAGAAAAAGGTTCCATGTGGAACCTTTTTCTTTTTTCTTTTTTCTTAATTTTATTTATATTTATCTACCCATGTAAACTAAAAGTACAGAAATATCACTTGGTGATACTCCACTTATTCTACTTGCTTGAGAAATAGAAGTAGGTTGTATTTTAGATAACT
>JAHDHE010000043.1:0-7561 GCA_020631475.1 Tenacibaculum sp.
CTTTACAAGCTGGTGCAATTAATTTAAGTCAAGAAGATTACGGTACTTATATTATCTATGCTTTACCATTAGGTAAAACAACTTTAGCTGACTTAGTTAAAGAAATAGACGAAGAAGTTGTAAGATTGCAAACTGATTTAATTTCAGAAAAAGATTATCAGAAGCTTCAAAATAAATTTGAAAATAATTTTGTTAACTCTAACGCAAGTGTTGAAGGAATTGCAAATTCATTAGCTCGTTATAATGTTTTATACGGAGATACTAATTTAATCAATACTGAAATAGATATTTACCGTTCTATTACTCGTGAAGAAATTAGAGACGTAGCTAAAAAATACTTACAAACGAACAAGCGTTTGTTAATGGAATATTTACCTGAAAGTAAAAAATAACATCAAAAGACAATATAAAAGAATTATGAAGACAAAAATTTTATCATTAGTCGCGATTTTAGCAATGTCTTTTGCTGTAACTGCACAACGCGATTTAAACAAACAACCAAAACCAGGACCAGCTCCTAAAGTAAAATTAGGAAAGGTAGAAAAGTTTAAACTTTCAAATGGTTTAGAGGTTATTATGGTAGAAAACCATAAATTACCAAGAGCATCAGCAAATTTAACAATTGATAATAAACCAGCAGCAGAAGGTACTAAAGCAGGTTTAGCTGATTTAATGGGAGGCTTATTAGGAAACGGAACAACAACAATATCTAAAGATGACTTTAACGAAAAAGTAGATTATTTAGGTGCTTTTGTTAATTATAGTAAAGGTGGTGCTTATGCTTCTTCTTTAAAAAAATACTTTCCTGAAATTTTAGGTTTATTAGCAGATGGTGTTAAGAATCCTGTTTTTTCTCAAGAAGAATTTGATAAATCTGTTGCTCGTACTTTAGACGGATTAAAATCTAACGAAAAAAGTGTAACAGCTATTGCTCGTAGAGTTGAAGACGCACTTACCTATGGAAAAAATCATCCATATGGAGAGTTTACAACGAAAGAATCTATAAAAAACATCACTTTACAAGATGTTAAAGACAATTACAACACATATTACCGTCCTAACAACTCTTATTTAGTTATTGTTGGAGATATTAATCCAAAAGAAACAAAAAAGTTAGTTAAAAAACTTTTCTCTGATTGGAAAGCTGGTAATGTACCAAATGTAGCGTTGCAAAAACCTACAAATCCTGCAACTGCAGAAATTAACTTTA
This sequence comes from Tenacibaculum sp., assembly GCA_020631475.1. Lineage (GTDB taxonomy): Bacteria > Bacteroidota > Bacteroidia > Flavobacteriales > Flavobacteriaceae > Polaribacter. Next base: position 1,211 of record JAHDHE010000043.1, read on the forward strand.
TTAATATGCCTAATGCTGTTCAATCTGAAATAGCTGTAGTTAATAATATTGATTTAAAATTAGGTGATAAAGATTATTACGCAGCTTTATTAGCAAACAACATTTTAGGTGGTGGTGGTACTGCACGTTTATTTATGAATTTACGTGAAGATAAAGGATATACTTATGGTTCATATTCTAGTTTAAGACAAAGCAGAAATGCAGCAACTTTTAGAGCAAGTGCAGCTGTAAGAAATATGGTTACCGATAGCGCAATGGTTGAAATTCAAAAAGAAATCAATAAAATTCGTTATCAAAAAGCATCAGCAGAAGAACTTAAAAATGCAAAAGCTAAATATGTAGGTAACTTTGTAATGGATGTTCAAAAACCAAGAACAGCAGCAAGATTTGCATTAAATATTGCTCGTTATAATTTACCTGAAGATTTTTATGAAAACTACTTATCTAATATTAACGCTGTTACTTTAGATGATGTTCAAAATGCAGCAATTAAATATTTTAAAGGAGATAAAGCTCGTATTTTTATTACTGGTAAAGGAATTGAGGTATTAAAGAATTTAGAAAAAAACTCTGATTATAAAATTAAATACTTCGACAAAAACGGTAACGCAACTACAAAACCAAAAATGAGTTTACCAATTCCTGCAGGAGTAACTGCTGCAACTGTGGTTGATAATTACTTTAAAGCAATTGGAGGTAAAGATAAAGTTGATGCAGTAAAATCTTTAATGATTTCTTCTGATGCTAAAATACAAGGAATGCAATTAAATTTAGTTCAAAAAAATGCAGCTCCTAATAAGTCATTAGTCTTAGTTTCTGTAATGGGTAATGTAATGCAAAAAGTAGTTTTTGATGGAACCAAAGGTTATCAAGAAGTACAAGGTCAGAAAAAAGAAATGGCTGGTGAAAAATTAGAAAAAGCAAAATCTGAAGCTGCTCCTTTTACTGATTTAGCTTACAAAAAAGGTAAATTAGAAAGAATTGAACCTATCGATGGTAAAAATGCTTATGTAATTAAGCACGGTAAATCTGAAATTTTCTATGATATTACTTCTGGCTTAAAAGTAAAAGAAGTAAAAACAGCTAAAGGACCTCAAGGAGAAATGAAAGTTCCTACTTTATATTCTGATTATAAAGAAGTAAATGGAATCAAGTTTCCTCATAAAATAGCTACTAAATCTGGACCAATGGATTTAAATTTCGTAGTAAAAGAAATTAAAATAAACGAAGGTGTATCTAATGCTGATTTTCAGTAGATAAAATATCTTTTAAAATTATTAAAAGAGTCAAAGCTTCGGTTTTGACTCTTTTTTATTTTGCTTTATTTACCAACCAAACACCAAATAAAATAACACCACCAGCTAACAATTGAATAACGCTTAACTTCTCTCCATCAACAATTCCCCAAACAACTGCTACAATAGGTATTAAATAAGTTACAGAAGACGCAAAAATTGGTGAAGAAATATGAACCAAATCATTAAATATCACCTTAGCTATTGCGGTTCCTAAAACCGATAAAATAATTATATATAACAATGCTGGTTTGGTATCTGAGTTTAATTCAAACTCCGTAAAAAAACCTGTATAACCCAATATTATTAAAACAGGAATGATTATTAATAAAAAATGACCAACTGTAATGGAAAGTCCATCTAAATCATGTAAATGTTTCTTTATAATATTTACGTTAAATGCATAACCAACCGAAGAGATAATTGGTAGTAAAGCATACCAATAATTTTGATCAGGGTTTAAATCTGCTCCTTTTACAATTAAAACAAGTGTTCCAATTAATCCCACTAGAATTCCGATAAACTGACTTTTCTTAAAAGTAAAACCAAATACTAAAGCCCCAATAATAAAAGTATTAAAAGGCGTTAATGAGTTTAAGATTGATGCTATTGAGCTGTCAATTCCTTTAATCGCGTAAGCAAACAAAAAAGCCGGAAAAAAAGTTCCTACTAAAGAACTAGCTAAAACATATTTCCAATGTCTTTTTTTTATTTTTTGTAAACTTTTATATCCAACAATAATTATAAATATAGCAGCAAAAAAAGTTCGTAAAGCAGCTACTTGTATAGGCGATATGCTTATCAAAGCCTTTTTCATTAAAATAAAAGAACTCCCCCAAACTAGCGAAAGCACTATTAAATACAACCATTTTCGTTGTTGACTACTCATTTTCAATCTATTTAAATGCAAAAATCGGGTATTTCTATTTATAAATTTGATTTTATTAATAACTTTGCCACATAACCCAATAAACAAAGATGATGAAAATTCAAAAAATAATATTCTCTTTAGCTGTTGTAAGTTTTTTAGCTGTTGGTTGTAAAAACGACGCTAAAAAAGAAGAGGCTGATAAAGAACAAAAAACAGCAGTTACTGCAAATACAAAAGAACTTTCTTTAAACATTTCAGGAATGACTTGTGAGATAGGGTGTGCTAAGAAAATTGCTTCTGATTTAAATAAAAAAGAAGGAGTTTTAGAGGCTAAAGTTGTTTTTAACGATAGTATTGCAACAATAAAATACGACGCTAATATTACAAATAAAGCAGATTTAATTGCTTTTATTGAAGGTATTGGTAGCGGAGACATGTACAAAGCTTCTGAGGGAGCTAAAAAAGTTTGCGAGAAAGATTGTAAAAAAGATTGTGGAGCAAAAACAGATGCTGAAGCTAAAGCTTGTAAAACAAACTGTAAAATGGCTTGTTGCTCAGAAAAAATTGAAGACAAAAAAGCTTGCGAAGAAGATTGTAAAAAAGAGTGCTGCGCAGAAACTAAAAAAGCATAATTTACTTTTAATATATAAATCAAGCTCCTTAAATAAGGAGCTTTTTTTGTGCGTTTATCTTATCTTTGTAAAAACTTTTCTTCTGATGAAAAAACACTTTCCGCTCATAGTAAAAATTGCTTTAATTTCTGTTTATCTTATATTTTTAGCAGGATCTGTAGTTCGTATGACTGGATCGGGAATGGGATGTCCTGATTGGCCAAAATGCTTTGGATATTACATTCCGCCAACATCTGAAGAACAAATTACTTGGCAACCAAATACGGAGTATAAAGAAGGAATGATTATCGTTAAAAATGAAGCTTTATTTGTTGCCGAAAACGATTTAAAAACATCTGAAGAATTCAATTCTAATAATTGGACAAAATACACCAAACACAGTTATGCAAAATTTAATAAGTTTCATACTTGGACAGAATATATTAATAGATTAAGTTCTGCTTTAGCTGGAATTCCGTTTTTGTTTTTAATTTTTGTTTCTACTAAATTTTGGCGAGAAAATAAACTAATTACTATCTTATCATTCGGAGCTTTCTTTTTAATGCTATTTGAAGCTTGGTTAGGAAAAACAGTAGTTGACTCTAACTTAAAACCAACCATTATTACTATTCATATGGTAGCTGGTTTAGTTATTGTTGCTTTATTACTATGGTTATTATTTATAGTTTCTGATAAGAAAAAAACGACTTACAAATTCAATTCGCTATTTAGTAAACTCGTAATTATATCGGCTATTTTTTCGTTGATTCAAATAGCTATGGGAACTCAAGTTCGTCAATTTATTGATGAGCAAGTAAAATTATTTGGTTTCGACAAAAAACAGTTTAGTTTATTAGAACCTAATTTTAAATTCTACTTTCATCGTTCGTTTACTATTGCTATTGTTTTAGTTAATTTCGGTATATTTTATTTAAATCAGATTAAAAATTTAGGTTATAAACTAGTAAATTGGATTGTGTTTTTAATCTTTTTAGAAACGATTACTGGTATTTTAATGTACTATGCTGAATTCCCTTTAGGAACACAAGCGATACATTTACTTTCTGGAGCTATCCTATTTGGGTTGCAATTTTATTTATGGTTGCAGAGCAAAAAACTAGAGGTTAATAATTAACATAACTTATGAAAGAAAAACCGGTAGCAAAAAAGAAAAACTTCTATCCTTTTTTAAAAGAATTAAAGGATTATTTACCAATAATATACATAGGATTAATTTTAATTTCTTTCACTTTATTAAACGCATATTATAAGAAATTTGATGTTAATATAGAGAACTATCTTTCATTTCAAGAAGTTATATATTTATTCTTACCTCTCTCTGAATTGTTAATTCTATTAATGGTTTTTATCATATTTATGTTTTTGATTTCAAAAGTATTGTATGTTGAAAGTGAAGACCCATCTAATGATACTTTCTTTTTAAAAAACACTATAAAAAAAACTCCAAAATGGTTAAGAAAGTTCATGAACTATTTTATGTATACTTTTATTTTTGGAATAAGTTTTTATGAATTAGATATAGAAAAATACTCAGGAGTGTTAATTTTAATATCTACTATACTTTTTACAATATTCTTTCTTTTTACCATCATTTCAAAATCTCATGAGGCTATGTATTATGAAGATGTAAATTCAATGAAGAACATATTTTTTTTATGTGTTCTTGCATTTTTCTCCATCTCCCTTTTTTACCAAAGATTTCAAGCTCAAAAAATCAAAAGCGGTATTCCTAAATTTAATTTACAAATAATTAAAGAAAAAGACACCATAGTTACAGATGACAACCTAATTTATTTTGGTGAGACTAAAAATAATTACTTTTTAAGAGATATTAAGAATAAACAAAATATTATAATATCTAAAAGTAATATTAAAAAAGTAATAAAAAAGAAAGTAAATAAATAACTTATTCCCACTCCAAAGTTTCCATCATTTGAATCATATCTTTTTTGATGTATTCAACAGCTGGTAAAATAGAATCGTAATTAGGTTTGGTGTAAAAAAACAATGAACCTTTTAAAAAATGCTTAGAGCTATCAGTAGCATGAAATTGAACTTGCGACGCTGCATTACCTATTATTTGATACAAACTACCATAAACCTTCTTTTCAGGGTTTTGATATTCAATAGGAGCTGAGATTTGATCTGCTTTAATTGCGTGTTCAAAAACCAATTTCTCTGACTCAACAAGTAACTCTCGTAAATTATTATTTATTGGTCGATATGTAATATCAACCGAAGCTTTCAGTTTAGGATATTGAACTTTTAACCAATTTTTAGGTAAACTTTTAATCGTAGTATTTTTAGCTACATCAAAACGATAGGGTCTGCTTACATTTAACTTATTGTAACCCAATTCTGGATATTCTAAACTTAAATATCCTTTTGGTTTTGGCAAGGTTTCTTCACCACAACTTATTAATAACATTGCTGATATCAGCAATAAAAATTTACGCATTTCGTGTTGCTTTTACTTGTTTTATACGCTTTTTATCTAACGCCTCAATAGTAAACGTATAATTACTAAAGTTTATTTTCTCTCCTTTTTTCGGAAACTTCCCCGACACTTCTAAAATAAAACCTGCTAAAGTTTCACTTTCTCCTTTAGCATCTTCAAACTTCTCTTCGTCTTCATCTTCTAAAACACGACAAAAATCTTTAATCGTTATTTTTCCTTCAAAAATATAATTGTTTTCATCTAACTTAGAATAGGTTAAATCTTCATCATCAAACTCATCATTTATATCGCCTACAATCTCTTCAATAACATCCTCTAAAGTTACAATTCCGCTTGTACCACCGTATTCATCAACCACAATTGCTAAATGTTTTTTCTTTTCTTGAAATTCGCTTAACAAATCATCTAACTTTTTGTTTTCTGGCACAAAAAATGGCTCTCTTAATAAATCTTGCCATTTAAATGTTTTTTTATTTAAATGCTCTAATAAATCTTTAGCATATAAAACACCAATAATATTATCAATATTTTCTTGATAAACAGGATTTCTTGAGTATCCGTTTTTTAAAATTGTTTTTAAAACCACATCGTAATTTGTGTCGTCTGCGATTGCACAAACATCTGTACGAGGTTTCATAATTTGTACTGTTTCGGTATTTCCGAAATTTACAATTCCTTCTAAAATCTTTTGTTCTTCTTTTGTCGTTGCGTTCTCGGAAGTAAGTTCTAAAGCTTGCGATAAACGTTCTACAGATAAATTACTGTTTTTACTACCTAATCTGTTTTCAACAATACTTGTTAGTTTAATTAACGGAGTACTTAATGGTGTTAAAATGGTATTTAAAATCTGAATTGGTTTCGCCATAAAATTAGCAAACTGAACAGATTTACGACTAGCATATACTTTGGGTAAAACCTCACCAAATAATAGGATTAAAAAGGTAATTAATACAATTTCAACTAAAAATAGCACAGATACTTTGAAAAGGTAAAAATCAAGCTCATAATCTAATCCTTTAAATATTACCTTTCCAAGGTTTGCAAAAAGCAATACAATAAGAATATTAATAAAGTTGTTGGTAATTAAAATAGTAC
>JAHDHE010000043.1:7661-11764 GCA_020631475.1 Tenacibaculum sp.
GCAAAAAGCAATACAATAAGAATATTAATAAAGTTGTTGGTAATTAAAATAGTACCTAATAACTTCTTTGGACTTTCTAAAAGCTTAACAACAGTATTGTTTCCTTTTGATGCTGATGAAAGTTCGTCTAATTTTGTTTGCGATATTGAAAAAAAAGCAACTTCGGTTCCTGAAATTAATGCAGAACACACTAGTAAAACAAGTAACAAAACAGCATTAGCACTTGTTATCCAATCAATACTCGATAATAAAAAAAATAAAGGTTCGGGTTCTGGATCCAATTTTTAAAATTTAATTAAACTAAAATGGTAAATCATCATCCTCTTTTGGAGTTATACTTGGTGCTTCTGTATTAGCATTTCCTTGAACAGGGTTTGTATCAGAAGGAGCTTGATTCAATTCTTTTTTTGTTGATAAAAACGTCATTTCTTGCACCTGTATTTCGGTAGTATAACGTTTTTGACCATCCACTTCGTATTGACGTGTTTTTATTCTTCCTTCACAATATACTTTATCTCCTTTCACTAAATATTTTTCGCAAATTTCTGCTAACTTGTTACGAACAACAATATTATGCCATTCTACATTCGTTACTTTTTCACCAGTTTGACGATTCGTATAAGTTTCGTTTGTAGCTATAGGAAAACGCCCAATAGAATTACCTCCTTCAAAATAATGCATTTTTACCTCATCACCTAAGTGTCCTATTAAAATAACTTTATTAATCGTTCCAGCCATAGCTTGTAAATTTGTATTGAATCAAATATACAAAATTTAAGAATTCGTGTTTAAATATTCATTCAAAAAATTATCAATCAAAATAGGAACAGGATACTCTTTAACTTCTTTCCATAAAACTGTTTTCAACTTAACTTTTGATGTTTTTACAATCCAAAATTTAGTATATAAATGTTGATGAGAAAGTTTATGAACAATATCTTTAGTATTGAACAATGATAGAGTAGTTTCTTCGGTAAAAAGATTTATAAAACCTTCTTGATTAACTAATTCTTCTTCTGATATTGGTTGTTGAGTTTCAATTAAAGGAAACTGGTAAAGACCTTGCCAAATTCCTTTACCAACTCTTTCTTCTAGTATTGTTTTATTATCATCAGTAACTAGCACTAAATAATTAAAATATCTTTTCTTAATTTTTATTTTCTTCTCTTTAACAGGTAATTCTTTTATCAACTTTTTTTCTAAAGCAACACAGCTACTTGAAAACGGACAAGTATCACATAACGGATTTTGCGGCTTACAATGTAACGCGCCAAAATCCATAATTGCTTGATTATAGGTTCCTGGTTGAGAACTATCAATTAATGTTTGTGCTAATTCTTTAAACTCTTTAATTCCTTTAGTTGAATTAATCGGGGTTTTAATTCCGAAATAACGAGATAATACTCGGTACACATTACCATCAACTACAGCTACTGGTTCATCAAAACAAACGGATGCAATTGCTGAGGCTGTATAATCACCAATTCCTTTTAATTTTAACAACTCTTTATAGTTGCTTGGAAAAACTCCGTTAAGCTCATTAGCTACATATTTAGCTGTAAAATGTAGGTTTCTTGCTCTAGAATAATATCCGAGTCCTTGCCATAATTTTAACACCGTACTTTCGTCTGATTTTGCTAAATCAAACACTGTTTTATAAGCCTCTGTAAACCTAATAAAATAAGGTAAACCTTGTGCTACACGCGTTTGTTGTAACATAATTTCGCTTAACCAAATCAAGTAAGGGTCTTTAGTTTTGCGCCAAGGTAGTTCTCTTTTATTATTTAAATACCAGTAAATTAGTTGGTTAGAAAAAATCATTTATGTAAATTGAGCCAGCGAAAATACTGCATTTTATTTAGATATTTTTATTCTTATTATTTTCGGAATAGATTAATTATCATATATTTGCACCCTCATTTTTAAAAATAAATTCAAAATATATATAGAATGACAAAAGCAGATATCGTATCTAAGATTTCAGATAAGAGCGGAATTGAAAAAGCAGATGTTTTAGCAACAGTTGAAGCATTTATGGACGAGGTGAAAGATGCATTAGAGAGTGGAGATAATGTATATTTAAGAGGTTTTGGTAGTTTTATCATCAAAACTAGAGCAGAAAAAACTGGTAGAAATATTTCTAAAAACACTACCATTAAAATACCTGCACACAACATTCCAGCTTTTAAACCTTCGAAGGTTTTTACAGAAGGTGTTAAGACAAAAGTATCTGTAAAATAATTAAAGTATTAACCAAAACCTTTACTAATAAAGGTTTATAAAACATTTTAACTATGCCAAGTGGTAAGAAAAGAAAGAGAGCAAAGATCTCTACGCACAAAAGAAAGAAAAGAGCAAGAGCAAATCGCCATAAGAAAAAGTAAGCTAACGCTTACTTTTTCGTTGCTTTTATAGCTACGTTCATTGACATTAAGGTTTTAACACCTTAAAATGGTATAAAATTTATACCTGTTTACAAATTTAATCCGTCTTCGTAAATTTTACGTTGGCACAAAACCATGTTCAGAATGAAAACAGAATTAATAATTCGTTCAAATTCTTCTGATATTGATTTCGCCTTACTAAGAGATGGTAGACTTATTGAATTAAATAAAGAAACAAGCGACAACAAATTTTCGGTCGGAGATATTTTTCTAGCTAAAATAGGAAAAGTAATGTCTGGCTTAAATGCTGCTTTTGTAAATGTTGGTTATCCTAAAGATGGTTTTTTGCACTATCATGATTTAGGACCACAAGTACAATCTTTAAATAAATTCATTAAGAAAGTAAGCACAGGTAATTACAAAGAATTCACTTTAAAAAATTTCCGTCCTGAGAATGATATTAATAAAGACGGAAAAATTAATGATGTACTAAAATCAGGTCAAAATTTATTAGTACAAATTGTAAAAGAACCAATATCTACCAAAGGTCCGCGTATTAGTTCGGAACTATCAATAGCTGGTAGGTTTTTAGTTTTAGTTCCTTTTTCTAACAGAGTATCGGTATCGCAAAAAATTGCTGATCCGAAAGAAAAAGAACGATTAAAAAAATTAGCAAAAAGTATCAAACCAAAAGGGTTTGGACTTATTTTACGTACTGTTGCCGAAGGAAAAAAGGTAGCAGAACTAGATAAAGATTTACAAAACTCACTAGAACGTTGGGAAGTATTATGCAATAGTATTGCTAATAAAAACACTCCAACAAAAATATTAGGTGAGTTAAACAGGGCATCTTCAATTTTAAGAGATGTAATGAACGATTCTTTTACAAGTATTGTAACCAACGATGAAACCTTAATGACAGAAATTAAAGAGTATTTACAAGAGATATCTCCAAAGAAAGAAGATATTGTAAAATTACATAAATCTGATACTCCTATTTTTGAAAAATATGGTATCGAACGTCAAATAAAAACATCGTTTGGTAAAACCGTTTCTATGAGTAAAGGTGCGTATTTAGTTATTGAACACACCGAAGCATTACATGTTATAGATGTTAACAGTGGTAATCGCTCAAACAAGGCTTTAAGCCAAGAAGAAACGGCATTAGAAGTTAACTTAATTTCTGCCACAGAAATAGCTCGTCAGTTACAGTTACGAGATATGGGTGGAATTATTGTTGTTGACTTTATTGATATGAAAACCTCTGAAAATAGACAGAAATTATATCAACATTTAAAAGACGCAATGTCTTTAGACCGTACAAAACACAAAATTTTACCTCCGAGTAAATTTGGTTTAGTACAAATAACAAGACAACGTGTACGACCTGAATTAGAAATAAAAACACGTGAACCAAACCCGAATAAAAACGGAGAGGTGGAAGCACCAATTGTTTTAATAGATAAAATAGAGGCTGAATTAGAACGCCTTATTAACAACGATAAAAATTATAAAGAGATTACATTAAATGTACATCCTTTTATCGCTGCCTATTTAACTAAAGGTGTAAACTCAATTCGTTTTAAATGGTTTGTACAACACAAAAAGTGGATTAAAGTATTACCTAGAGATGCTTACCAATACTTACAATATAAATTCTTTTTAAAGAAAAAGAAAGATAAGTAAGGCAATCTTATTATGAAATAAAAATCCCGTATC
>JAHDHE010000004.1 GCA_020631475.1 Tenacibaculum sp.
TTCTATGTATTTTTTGTTCTAATAAAATTAGTGGTAATTCTTCCATCTTCTTTATAGATAATATAACTTAATTTTTATATAAATATAATTATTTTAAAATGTAATTGGTTGTTTTTAAGTTGTTTGTTTTGTTTATGGGGTTTTTTAATGCTTTTTAAAAGATAATGGTACTGCATTATTTCGTATAATTTAATAATATAAATACTGATTAAAATCAATTTGCGTGAACCATAAAAATATCAGAAATAACGAACCTTTTTTTAATTTAAGATATTAAATGTTAATTTTTTTAATCATCAAGGTTTTAAAAGATAAACACCTTATTTTTACAGATTAAACATTAATTTATTAAGGATGAAAAAAGTACTTCTTTTTTTAGCAATTGCTATTTCAACAGTTTCATATGCTCAGGTGCATGATCCTGTAAAGTGGACAACTTCAGTAAAAAAAATATCAGATAAAGAAAGCGAATTAATTGCTATAGCAAGCATTGAAAAAGATTGGCATTTATATTCTCAAGAAATACCAAAAGGAGGTCCAATTCCTACATTATTTAGTTTTACTGGCGATCAAAGGTATTTGAAAAAAGGAAATACAAAAGAAGATGAAGGACATGTTGTAGATGATGAGGTTTTTGAAATGCGTATTAAATATTTTGATAATAAAGCTGTGTTTACTCAAAAAGTTAGATTAAAAACTACAGAGAAATTTACCATTAACGGAACAGTAGAATATATGGTTTGTTCGGGTGAAAATTGTTTGCCGCCAAAAGAAGTAGAATTAACGTTTAATGTAAATTAAAATCCATAAAATTTTAGATGAAAAAAATACTTGCAATTCTTTTTTGTTTTACAATTGCTATTAACGGATTTGGTCAAATATTTAATCCGATTGAATGGCAAACTAAAGTAGAAAAAATATCAGAAACTAAATATAAGTTAATAAGTGTTGCTAAAATAGAAGGAAGTTGGCATTTATATTCTCAAGAAGTTCCAAAAGGAGGTCCAATTCCAACTACGTTTACTTATGATGATAACGGAGGTAAAATTAAAATAATAGGAAACACAAAAGAGCCTAAAGGAAAAATTAAATTCACAAAGCTTTTTAATGAAGAAGGAATGAATATTAAATCATTCGCTCACACGGCTGAGTTTACTCAAGAAATAGAATTGATTGATGCTCAGATTAAAGAAGTTAACGCTTTTGTTGAGTTTATTGCTTGTACAGACGAGCAATGTTTACCACCCAAAGAAGTTGATTTAGTTTTTAATTTAGGTAAAGTAGCTATAAAAGCAGTTAATGCAGTTTCATCGAGTGGAGAATTAAACACATCATCTTCAAAAGATAAAAAAGGGTTGTTAAGTATTTTTATAATTGCTTTTTTATCTGGTTTTGCAGCATTGTTAACACCATGTGTTTTTCCGATGATACCTATGACGGTTAGCTTTTTTACCAAGCAAAGTAAAAGTAAAGCAGCAGGAATCCGTAATGCAATTATTTATGGATTATCAATTATTATTATATATGTGTTGTTAGGGATATTAGTGAGTGCGATTTTTGGAGCAGATGCATTAAATGCACTGTCAACCAACGTATGGTTTAATATTGCATTCTTTTTAATATTATTAATTTTTGCAGCATCTTTTTTAGGAGCTTTCGAAATTACATTGCCAAGTTCATGGGGGACAAAAGTTGATGCACAAGCAGACAGAGGAGGATTTATAGGGATTTTCTTTATGGCATTGGCATTAGCTATTGTTTCGTTTTCTTGTACTGGTCCAATAGTAGGTACTTTATTAGTTGAAGCTGCTTCTGGAGGAAGTCAAGTAGGTCCTATAGTTGGTATGCTAGGTTTCTCGTTAGCAATAGCATTACCATTTGCATTATTTGCAGCTTTTCCAGGATGGTTAAATTCATTACCTAAATCTGGCGGATGGTTAAATACTGTAAAAGTCGTTTTAGGGTTTTTAGAATTAGCCTTAGCATTTAAATTCTTATCCAATGCAGATTTAGTTTTACAATTGCATTTGTTAGAAAGAGAAGTGTTTATAGCAATTTGGATAGCAATTTTTGGTACGCTAGCATTTTATTTGTTCGGAAAAATACAATTACCGCACGATAGTCCACAGAGTCATATTTCGGTAGGAAGATTGAGTTTAGGTTTAATAGTATTATCATTTACTATATATATGATTCCAGGTTTATGGGGAGCACCGTTAAATTTAATTAGTGCATTTCCACCGCCACAACATTATAGTGAATCACCTTACGGAGTAGGATATACTAAACAAGCAACAGTTAGTGTTGTTAATCAAGAAAATAATAATCACAATGGATTGCCAGAAGGAGCACATTTAATGGCTCCGCATGATATAATGGCTTTTCACGATTATGATAAAGGTTTAGCTTATGCTAAAAAAGTAGGAAAACCAGTAATGATAGACTTTACGGGTCATGCTTGTGTGAACTGTCGTAAAATGGAGCAAAATGTTTGGGTAAAGCCTAAAGTGTTAGATGTTTTAAAAAACAAAGTAGTTTTAATATCATTATATGTAGATGATAAAAGACCTTTAGAAGATGATGAAATAGTAGATTCAAAATTAAATCCAGGGAAGAAATTAAAATATATAGGTCAAAAATGGAGTGAAATGCAAACCATTAAGTACAAAGCAAATTCGCAGCCGTTTTATGTTTTAATGGCACACGATGAATCTAATTTAATAGATCCTGTAGCATATACACCCGATGTAGATGAATATTATAATTGGTTAGAAAAAGGAATAGCTAATTATAAAAAATAACAAGTAAAAAACACTTTAGAATATTCTAAAGTGTTTTTTATTTAATTGAATCTTTCAGGATTAAATGGTTCTAAATTTAAGCTAGTTTTTTTATTAGAAATAATCTCTGAAACTAGTTTCCCAGTAGCGGATCCTAAGCTCCATCCCATCATTGCATGACCAGTTGCTACGGTAATATTTTTAGTTTTAGATAAGCGTCCTATATAAGGTAAACCGTCTGGAGAGCATGGTCGCAAGCCACAATCGGCATTGTTAATGTCTTCTTGATTTATTATTAAACCATCATAATATTGTTTACCGGCTTTGGCAATTGTTTTTACACGATTAATATTTATTTTATGGTTGAGATCGCCAATTTCCATAGTGCCAGCGAAACGCGTAAAACCATTCATAGGAGTAACGGCAACTTTAGCCTCCATTAAAATTGCGGGAATAGTAATACCTGTATTTTTATTCACATTTATACGATAGCCTTTACCAGCTTGAACAGGAATGTTTAACTGTAATTTTTTAGCTATGTTTTGAGTCCAAGCACCAGTAGCCAAAACATATTCGTCAGCTAGTAATGTTTGTTTGTTAGTTTTTATTGATGTTACTTTATCATTCAAAATATAAATATCTAAAACTTCTTCATTAGATAAAAAAGTGACTCCTTTTTTTTCTAAATATGATTTTAATTGAGGAATAAACTCATTAGGAGTCATATGAGCATCAGAATGATAATATACCGCACCCTTAATATTTAAATTACAATTAGGCTCTAGTTTTTTAACTTCTTCTTTGGTTAAGTTTTCAACTTTTAATCCTTCTTTAATAGCACGTTTTCCTACATTCCATTCTTCTTCACCAGCCTTATCAGTTTTATAATACATTAACAAGCCTTTATCTTGATAAAAGAAATCAAAATCACCAGAAGCTTTCATGCTTTCATATAATTCTTTACTGAATAGATTGATGTCTTTGATAATGGGAATTGATTGTTCTACTTTTTTATTAGTAGAGGCTTTTTTAAAAAGTAAAGACCATTTTAGAAAATCGAGATCTAAACGAGGTTTTATTGATAAAGGACTAGATGAATTAAACATCCATTTAAGTCCTTTATTAATCATTCCTGGTGCGGCTAAAGAAATTATATGACTAGGAGTAATAATACCGGCATTGACGTGAGAAGCACCAGAAGAAAAATCAGATTTATCAACTACAGTTACTTCGTGACCTTCTTTTTGTAAATAATAAGCAGAGCATAAACCAATAATTCCACCGCCAATAATAACCACTTTTTTACTCATAATTATAGTACTTGAAATCCGTGAGCGTACGGATCGTCTTTATCATCAATAATAATAGTATTATATCCGTATATTTTTGCCCAACCTTGTATACTTGGTATAATAGCAGGTTTACCAGCTAAAGTTGTTTCTTTTTCAACTCGGCCAATAAATTTACTTCCAATAAAACTTTCGTGAATATATTTTTCACCAGTTTTTAACTTCCCTTTTGCATGTAATTGCGCTAATCTTGCTGAGGTTCCTGTTCCACAAGGACTCCTATCAATGGCTTTATCACCATAAAAAACTGCATTTCTTCCTGAAGAATTAGGGTCTAGTGGATTCCCTGTCCAAAGCATATGAGTTACATTTCTGATAGTATCATTTTCTGGATGAATAAACATATCAGGATATTTTTCATTGATACGATCTCTTACTACTTGAGAGTATTGAATGATTTTTGAAGCGGTAAAATCATGCACTCCAGAGAAATTCTTTTGAGGATCTACAATTGCATAATAATTTCCACCATAAGCAACATCAAAAACAATTTCTCCTAATTCAGGACAGTTTATAGTTAGGTTTTCAGCAGCTAAATAGCTTTTAACGTTTGTAAGTTTAACCCAATCTACTTTTTTATTTGTTTGTTGATATTCTATTTCAACCAAACCAGCTGGAGCTTCCATTTTTATTTTACCAGGTATTTTAGGAGTAACCAACCCCTCTTCGATAGCAATTGTAATTGTTCCTATTGTTCCATGACCACACATTGGTAAACATCCAGATGTTTCTATAAATAAAATTGCAAAATCGTTTTTTGGATCATGTGGCGGAAAAAGAATTGATCCACTCATCATATCATGTCCACGAGGTTCAAACATTAAACCTTTACGAATCCAGTCGTACTCTTGTAAAAAATGTTGTCGTTTTTCACTCATATTAGCTCCAATTAAGTTTGGACCTCCACCAGTTATAACTCTAACTGGATTACCACAAGTGTGTGCATCGACGCAAAAAAAAGTTTTTCTCATGCTAAATTGAATCGCCAGCTTGTTTTCTTTCTTAGAAAAACCCTTCACAATCTCTATAATCTAGTAAAACGAAGCCGGCTTTTTTCAATTTCTTTAGCTACTGCAAAAATAGTATTTGTTTCTTTTACTTACCTAAAGAAATTATTAAATTTTATGATGTTAATTTCTGATTTGTAAATTGACCATTAACTGAACGTAAAATTTGTAAAGGATTCTCGTTTTTAAGTTCGTCTGGTAATAAATTATTTGGCCAATCTTGATAACTAAAAGGTCGTACCCAACGTTTAATTGAATTGATTCCAACAGCTGTAAATCTACTATCGGTAGATGCTGGGTAAGGTCCTCCATGTACCATTGAAGGGCAAACTTCCACTCCTGTAGGTACTCCGTTAAATATTATTCTTCCAACTCTGTTTTGAAGCGCAGCAATTACTGATGGGTATTTAGTAACTTCGTCTTCATCAGATATGATAGTACCGGTTAATTGCCCTTCTAATTCAGATATAATTTGTTCTAATTGATTAATGTTTTCGCATTGTACAACCATAGAAAAAGGTCCGAATACTTCTTGATGCAGTGTTGTGTTTTCTAAAAAGGTTTTTCCATCGACAGTTGTTATTACTTGAGTAGCGTAGTTTGATTGTACTTTGTTCTCACAACCACCAACAACAATTAACCCATTTTGATCAATTGCTTTTCTTTTATTATCCTCATATGCAGCAACAATATTTGGGTGTAACATACACGAAGGATTTATCTCAACAATCTTATTAGCTAAACTGTTTGTGAAATTTGTTAAATTTTTTCCTTTTATTCCTAAAATTAACCCTGGGTTTGTGCAAAACTGCCCAGTTCCTAAAGCAATTGAACCAGCATAGGTGTTTGCTAGGTTTTCTGCTCTATTTTCTAAAGCTTTCGGAAGCATTATTACTGGGTTAATACTTCCCATTTCTGCAAAAACAGGAATTGGTTCTTCGCGTTTTGCAGCTAAATCTAATAACGCTCTACCACCACGAATACTTCCTGTAAATCCAACAGCTTTTACTTTTGGATGTGAAACTAATTGTTGACCAACTTCAATTCCGCTAGAATTTAAGTTTGAAAAAACACCATTTGGCATTCCTGTTTTACCTGCAGCTTTTATAATTGCTGAGGCGATTAACTCTCCAGTACCAGCATGCATAGGGTGAGATTTTACAATTACTGGGCATCCTGCGGCAAATGCAGCAGCTGTATCACCACCAGCAGTAGAGTATGCTAACGGAAAATTACTAGCGCCAAAAACAACGACAGGTCCAAGTGGAATATTCATTTTACGAATATCTGATTTAGGTAAAGGTTCTCTATCTGGAATGGCAGTATCAATAGTTGCATCTACCCACGAACCTTCTGTTATTAAATCAGCAAAAGAACGGAGTTGATACTCCGTTCTTCCTCTTTCCCCCCTTGCGCGTCCTTCTGGTAAACCAGTTTCAGAACAATATGTTTGAATTAGTAATTCATCTAAAGCTAAAATTTCATTAGCAATTGTGTTTAAAAACAACGCTTTTTGTTTTACAGAAATCGTTCTAAATTCTTTAAATGCTTTTGAAGCTAAAGAAACTGCTTCGTTAATTTCTTCTTCAGTTGCCTCGGTAAATATTGTTTCATTTTCCTGATTTAATTCAGGATTAAATGTTTTGTAAGTTTTATTTCCTTCAGTAGATAATTTGTTTCCTATATAATTTTTTCCTGTAATCATTTATAAATTTTTATAATCTGGTAATGTTGGTCTATTTTTTAAACCAGTTTCAATTATGTTTAAAACATGTTTGCGTTCTTCTCCGATTAAAGGTAGGCGAGGAGCGCGCACGTTTTCAGTTCCGATGCCTGTTGCAACTTCAGCTAGCTTAATATTTTGTACTAATTTAGAATTAATATCTAACTCTAGCAATGGTAAAAACCAACGATATATTTTTAAAGCTTCTTTTATTTTTCCTGCTTTTTGTAATTCGTAGATAGCTACAGTTTCTTTTGGAAATGCACAAACTAAACCAGCAATCCAACCATCTGCACCCATTAGTAAACTTTCTAAGGCTAAGGTGTCTACTCCTGTCATTATTTTTAATCGATCTCCAAAATTATTTTTAATTCTGGTTACGTTAGAAATATCTCTAGTAGATTCTTTTACAGCTTCTATATTATCACATTTTAAAAGTTCTTCAAACATATTTAAAGTAACTTCAATTTTATAATCAACAGGGTTGTTATATACCATAATAGGTAATGAAGTGTTGTTTGCTACTGCTTTAAAATATTCAACGGTTTCTCTATCGCTAGCTTTATAACGCATTGGTGGCAGCATCATTAAACCTTTTGCTCCATCTTCCTCTGCTTTTTGAGCAGCTTCAATTGCTCCTTTTGTAGTTTGTTCAGCAATATTCATTAATACAGGTACTTTACCTTTAACGATATTTACTGTTGTTTGTGTTAATATTCTTTTTTCAGTATCTAGTAAGGTGCTAGCTTCACCTAATGTTCCTCCTAATACGATTCCGTGAACACCAGCATCTAACTGTGCTTTGATGTTAACTTCAAACATGTTTAAATCTAAAGTGTCATCGCTAGAGAATTTTGTTGTTACTGCAGGCATAACACCTTTCCAATTTATACTCATTTTGTTTTTTGATACAAAATTATAGTTGATTGCTAATTAATTTTTATTGATTTTTATCATTTTGTGATATTATATTACCTTAATTACTTTTAGTAATCAATTAATGAGTAAATATTATATAGTTTTGCTAAAAAAACACCAATGAAAGTTTTACCATTTGAAATACCTAAAACAAAAAATCTAGGATTAATTTATCAAGAGGATAGAGGAGCTTTTTTTTATGATAAATTACATCAGCATGAAGAAATACAATTATGTTATATCGTAAAAGGTGAAGGGACTTTGATTATTGGTGATACCATTAATGAATATCAATTTAATGATATAATAGTAATTGGTGGTAACCAAGCTCATGTTTTTAAAAGTGATACATCATCAATTAAAGAATCTTTTATGATTTCTCTTTTTTTTACAAAACAATCATTTGGAGAATCTTTTTTTGAATTAGATGATTTTAAAGAATTGAATCCTTTTTTTAATAATGTAAAAAATAGTTTTAGAGTATTGAATAATAAGAAAAAGCTGGGGGATTTCTTTTTAAAATTAAAAAAAAGTAGGGATTTAGGTAAGTTTATTGTTTTTATAAAGATACTTAGGTTAATATCTGGTTCTGAAATTAAAGCTCTTTCATCTTTTATTTATGAAAAAAAATATACAGATAACGAAGGAAGAAGAATGAGAGATATTATGGATTATACATTAAGTAATTTTACTAATAAAATAGAGTTGCACGATGTAGCTGATGTTGCTAATATGACGTCTAATGCATTTTGTAGATATTTTAAACAAAGAACAAATAAGACATATTTTACATTTTTAAATGAATTGAGAGTTGAAAAAGCATGTAAATTATTGTTAAATAAAGATTATTCAATTATTGAGGTATCAGAGAAATCTGGATTTAAGAATATCTCTAATTTTAATAGAAAATTCAAAGAATTGAAAAATAAAACACCATCAGCTTATAGATTAAGTTGCTAATATGTTAAAAAGATGAATTATAATTATACTTTTTTTAAAATTAACAACATTTCTTATAAGTCTTGGTTATATTTGACGGCTATTTGCCAATTAAAGAATATGAAAAGAATTATTGTAGTACTACTATTAGTATTTGTATCTAAAGTTTCAGCACAAGAAACATTACCTATATATGCAGATTATTTATCTGATAACGTGTATTTATTGCATCCAGCAGCAGCAGGTGTTGGAGATTGTGGGAAACTTCGTTTAACTGCACGTCAACAATGGCTTGGTGTAAAAGATGCACCATCATTACAAACAGCTAGTTTTCATGCAAAATTTAGCGAAAACTCTAATGCAGGTTATGGTTTTGTACTGTTTAATGATAAAAACGGATACCACTCTCAAAAAGGAATTCAAGGAACATACGCTTATCATTTAGATATGGGTAATGAAAATTTGTTTAATCAATTATCTTTTGGTCTTTCAATGTCTATGGTACAAAATGAAGTTGATCAAAGAAGTTTTGTAAGTAATCCACCAGATGTTGCGCAAATTATTCAAAGTGATTTTTATTTTAACGCTGATTTTGGTATGGCGTATCATTACGAAGGTTTTTCATCATATTTTACAGTTAAGAATATTTTATTATCAGCAAAAAATAATGTCAATACTAATTTTGAATCATTAAACTTAAGAAATTATATTTTAGGTGCTGGTTACTTTTTTGGTGATAAAGATAAATTACAATTCGAACCGTCTTTCATGTTTCAATATAAAGATCAAACCGGGGAGAAAATAGGTGATTTAAAC
Source organism: Tenacibaculum sp. (assembly GCA_020631475.1). Taxonomy (GTDB): domain Bacteria; phylum Bacteroidota; class Bacteroidia; order Flavobacteriales; family Flavobacteriaceae; genus Polaribacter. The sequence continues at coordinate 9,533 of JAHDHE010000004.1, forward strand.
TTTAAAGTATACAAGAGCTTCGCTACTACCCAATTATGGGCTGCTTTGTCTTATCGTAGAAGTTTTGATAGTAGTGTTTTTGGTGATGCGCATTATGTAACACCAATAGTAGGAGTTAATTACAAAAAGATGATGATTGCTTATACTTATACGCAGCAAAGTGGAGATGTTGTGTTTTCTAATGGAGGATTTCATCAAATATCATTAGGGTTCGATGTTTTATGTAGAAAACGTAGAGCTTCTGCTTGCCCGAATATTAATGGTAGTTTTTAACTAGAAATATAAATAATTAATTTCGATATCAGAGTAATTACTTAACACGTTTTTTAACGTGTTTTTGTCTTTATTTATATAGAAAATGTTTTTTGAATTATTTTCTGATAAATTAAGTAGATTGTTTTTTGTTAAAATATTTTTAGTTTGTTTGGCTACAGCTTCTCCAGAATCAATTATATTTATTTCTTCACCAACAATTTTTCTTATCTGCGGAATTAAATACGGGTAATGTGTACAACCTAAAACAATACAGTCACATTTTCGTATTATCATTTCAGATAAGTGTTTTTTAAGTAACTGAGTCATTTTTTGAGATTCTATTTTTCCATCTTCAATTAATTCTACGAGTCCTTCACCTATTTGTTCAATAACTTGTATGTTGTTATTAATATTAGCTGAAGTTTTTTCAAATAGTTTACTGTTTAGTGTACCTTTTGTTGCTAAAATTCCAATCGTATTTGTTTTGGTTTGCAATGAAGCTGGTTTTATAGCAGGTTCTATTCCAATAAAAGGAATATCATAGTTTTTTCTTAAATATTCAATTGCATTTGTAGTTGCAGTATTACAAGCAACAACAACCATTTTGCATTTTTTCTCTATTAATAATTCTGTGTTCTTAATAGCTAATTTTATTATCTCATCGTTTGTTTTTTGACCATAAGGAGCATTATTACTATCGGATAGATAAATGGTGTTTTCATTAGGCAATAAAGCCTTAATTTCTTTCCATATTGATGTTCCGCCTATGCCAGAATCAAATATACCAATTGGCTGTTTAGATTTATTAAATGTCATATATAGCAAAAATAAAAATCCTGCTGAATTCAGCAGGATTTTTATAATTTATTTTAAGTTTATATTAGAAACCTAATTTAGCTTTTACAGCGTTGTAAATATCTTCTCCTTTGTCGTAAACGATTAAACCTTTACCAGGAGCAGCGTCTAATACATAGATAATTCCTTTTTCTGCAGCTACAGCTTTAATAGCATCTTCTGCTTTCTTTAAAATAGGAAGTGTTTTTTCTTGATATTTTTTTTGCATTTCTTGACTAGCAGCTTGTTCAGCTTGAGCAATTAATTGTCTTTCTTTTTGAACCTCAAGAGCTCTTTTTTGATTTACTTCTTGAGTTTGACTTTTTCCTTCAGCATCATATTTTTTCATCTTAGCTTGCCATTTTTTAGCCATTGCCTCGATATCGTCACGATAAGTTTTATTAAGTTTTTCTAATTCAGCTTTCATTGCTTTTGTAGCAGGCATTTCAGCTAATAATTTATCAGTATTAATATGTGCAATTTTTTGTGCACTCGCTACACCACCTAATCCAATTGTAAAAATTGCAACTAATAATAACGTTTTAAAATGTTTCATCTTTAATTTAATTTAATTTGTATTCTCTATTCTTGATTTATTTGTTTCTCTTCTCTTTATCCTTTTTTCTTAGCTTCTTCTTGTGCTTTTTTTAAAGCGTTTTTTTTATCTAATAATAGTTTTCTCTTTTCAGCTGTCTTTCTTAATTTGGCTTGCCTTCTTTCTTGTATTAGTTTTATTTTAGCAAGCCTATCGTTCTTTTTTTTATTTATTAAAGCTTCTTTTTTTGCTATTCTAGCTTTTTCTTCATCACTTAAACCTTCGGTTTTAAGTAGCTCTTTTTTTGCAGCAATTTTATCTTTCTTTTCTTGTTTTCTTTGATCAATATTAATCATTTTTACAATAAGGTCGCTAATATCGTGTTTTTTGTTTGAATATAACATCACAAGCTCACTTGATTTATCAAAAACAAAATCATATTTTTTTCTGGAAGCGATTGATTGTACAGCTCTGTATACTTGGTCTTGTACAGGTTGTATTAATTGCTTTCTTAAATTATACATATCGCCATTTGGACCGAAATACAAAGATTCTAATCTGCGTAAAGACTCTTGTTTTATTAAGATATCTTCTTCGCGTTCATCAATTAAATCTTTAGTTAAAATAGCTTTTTCATTAGTTAAATCAGTTTTTAAAACTTCGATAGCTCGACTTTCTTTGTCTAGTTTGCTTTTCCATTTTTGAACTTTAGCATCTAATGAGTTTTGAGCTTCTAAATATTGCGGTATATTTTGAAGAATATACTCCATATCAATATATGCAATACGTTGTGTTTTTTGCGCAACTAAAATGCTAGTAATAAGTAAAAGAACTATTGATAAAATGTTTTTTTTCATCTTGTTATAATGTGTTTAGAAAAAACCGTGCCAAAAAACCAGACACATTACAAATGTAAGGTTTTAGAACTGTCTTCCAATAATAAAATGTGTTTGCCAACCAGATTTTTCACTAAATCCAGGCATTGGATCGAAACCATGTGCGAAATCAATACCTAATAATCCGAATGCAGGCATAAAAATACGAACACCAACTCCAGCTGAGCGTTTTAACTTAAACGGATTAAAGTCGCTAAAATTGTTATATGAATTCCCTGCTTCTAAGAAACCTAATGTGTAAATTGAAGCAGAAGGTTTATCGGTTATAGAATAACGTAATTCCATTTGAAATTTATTGTAAATAGAACCTCCTTCGTTTTGACCATTTGGTCCAAGTGAAAGACTATTGTTTTCATAACCTCTTAAACCAATAACCTCACGACCATCTAATTGACCTTGAGCAATACCGTCTCCACCAACAAAAAATCTTTCTACGGGAGTTAAGCCTAATTGTTTATTGTATGAGCCTAAAAACCCCATCTCAAAATTAGACATTAATACTAATTTATTGTTTGAAGATAATGATGTGTACCATTTACCTTTAGCTGATAATTTATAATATTCTAACCATTTATATTTATCTGCTAAAAAATCTTGTCTTTGTTGAATCGTAAGATTATCAGGTTCGGTGTAATCTTTACCGTTTACTAATGAATAAGGAAACGTAGCTTTAGCTTTTATAGTAAATTCAGATCCGTAAGATGGAAAAATTAAACTAGGTCCAGCTGAATTTCTACTCAAAGCAACAGTGTACGCTAAATTATTTAATGTTCCTTGATTAATAATATCACTAGATGATCCTACTCTATAACCATAGTCCTGTAATTCTATTCCTTGGTAACTAATATTTTGTGATAAAGAAAAATAATCATCAGGCCAGCTTAAACGTTTACCTAATCCTATAGATGCACCTATAATACTTAAGCTTTCATTTTTGTTAACTTGATTTGTGCGAAAATCAAATCTATATTGATTAGATGAATATATAGAGAATGATAATGATTGAGGAGTTTTTCCTCCTAACCAAGGTTCTGTAAAAGAAAAACTATACGTATTAAAAGTTCTACTTGCTTGTAATCTTAAAGATAGTTTTTGACCATCTCCCATAGGTAATGGTTTATAAGCTTCTTTATTAAAGATATTTTTAATAGAGAAGTTGTTGAAAGATAACCCTAATGTACCAATAAAAGATCCACCACCATAACCACCTTGTAATTCAATCTGGCTACCACCTTTTTCTACTACTGAAAAATCAATATCAGCAGTTTTGTTTTGATAATCTGGCTTAACATCTGGTGTTACATTGGCATCGAAAAAACCTAATTGACCAATTTCACGAATAGATCTAATAATGTTTTGTCTGCTAAATAAATCTCCTGGTTTTACACGTAATTCTCTAAAAATAACGTGGTCGTTCGTTTTTTCATTTCCAGAAACTGTTACTTTTTTAATAGTAGCTGGTTCATCTTCACGAATACGAACTTCAACAGTAATGGAGTCGTTGTTTACTTTCGTTTCAATAGCGTTTATTTGAGAAAATAAATAGCCATTATTATGATATAATGTTTGAATATCTTGAGAATTAGGTGTTCCATCTCCAGAAATTCTTTCCTTTAATACTTTTCCGTTATATATATCTCCTTTGTCAATTCTTAATAAATTATGTAATTGCTCATCAGTATATTTTTTATTACCAATGAAAAGAATATTCTCAAAACGATATTGACGACCTTCTTCTAATTCAATGTCAAGGTTAATTGTGTTATCATCGTTCCAAGTTAGTTTGTCAGATAAAATTCTAGCATCTCGATAACCTTTTTCACTATACATTTCAAGAATACTTTCTAAGTCTTCTTTATAATCTTCTGATATATATTTAGAGGCTTTCCAAAAACGACCTAAGAACTTACGTTTGGTGTTTTTCATAGCTTTTCGCAATGTGCTTGATGACATTGCTTTATTACCAGTAAAGTTAATTTGTTTGATTTTAACACGACTACCTTTATCAATAAAGATATCCATATCAACAGTATTTACATCTGAAGTGTCTTTTTTAGTGTTTAGAGAAACTTTTGTTTTTAAGAAACCTTTATCAGTATACTTCTTTTTTATATAGTTTCTAGTGGTAACAATTAGGTTGTCGGTAACCATTGTTCCTTTTTTTAACTCCGTTTCTTTTTTTAGTTCTTTTGATTTAGATTTTCCTACTCCAGAAATTTTTACTTTTGATAATTGAGGAAGTTCCGTTACATCAAATTGAAGGTAAACAGTTTCTCCATCTAATTTAGAAATGTAAACATCTACATCGCTAAATTGTTTACTTTCATATAATTTTTTTATGGCACTAGTCAATTTATCTCCAGGTAATTTAATAACCTGTCCGTCAATTAGCCCAGTGTAAATTCGTACTGTTTGCTCGTTAAATTTTTGTAAACCAGTTACTGATATTCCGCCAAGAATATACTCTTTACCTTTTTCATAAGATATAACACCGTTTGTTGATGTGCTATCTTTTGGATTATTGTTTTGCGCTTGTGTATTTGCCGTTAAAAAGGCAATAAAAAATACTACTAAATACGAATATTTATTCATCGGTTTCAATCTGTTCACTAGTTTTTCCAAATCTTCTTTCTCTATTTTGATAATCAATTATAGCATCAAAAAGATGTTCTTTTCTAAAATCTGGCCACAATACATCTGTAAAGTATAATTCGGCGTAAGCCATTTGCCAAAGCAAGAAATTACTTATTCTTTGTTCACCACTTGTACGTATCATAAAATCAACGTCGGGCAAATTAAATGTATATAAATGGTTATTTATAATTTTTTCGTCTATTTTTTCAATATCTAATTTATTATTAACAACTTTTTTAGATATGTTTTTGATTGCGTTAACAATTTCTTCACGTGCACCATAACTTAGCGCAAAGGTTAATGTTATTTTAGTGTTGTTTTTTGTAGCTTCAATTACTTCGGTTAAAGTTTTCTGTGCTTTTTTAGGTAGCTGTTCGATAGCACCAATTGCATTTACTTTAACATTTTTATTTTGAAACTCTGGAAGTTCTTTTTTTAAAGTTTTAACCAATAGGGTCATTAAAGCATCTACTTCAAATTTAGGTCTATTCCAGTTTTCGGTAGAAAAAGCATAAAGAGTTAAGAATTTTACTCCTAATTCAGAAGAGGTGTCAGCAGCAGCTCTAATTGCTGTCAACGCATTTTTATGACCAAAAACTCGTTGCATTCCTTTACTTTTTGCCCACCTACCATTACCATCCATAATAATAGCGATGTGATTTGGAACTTTTTGTAAATTAATGCTTTGTAGTTTTTCATCCATAATTATTCTGCTAACCCTTTAAAACATGGAGGTCTTCCAAATGAATATACTATCGAAACCCCTGTAAATACATACCAATCGTTTCCTGTTCCAGCAAAGTTTAACGAATTTATTTTATCAGTCGTAAAATCAATATCGTCAACTAAAGTAAATCTAACAGCAGATTCGAATGCAATTGCTAAATGATCATCTAAACGACCTTTAATTCCAATACCTACAGGTAAAGAATAAGAAAATTTATTTTTTAAGCGAACTGTATTGCCAGAAGCTTCAACCGGACTTGCGTAGTTAAAAGCAGCAACTTCGGCTAAAATATATGGCGTAAAAGAGGTGTTGTGATTGCTGATGTTGTAATTATAAAAGTTAAACTCAACACCTGCAGCAAATTCGTGTATGTTATTATTGAAACGGAATCTCCTATTATTACGAAATGTATTTTCAGCATCTAAATCATCTCCACTTACAGGTACGTAAGTATAAGTTCCTCTTAAGGCGATTCTAGGGTTTAAATTATACTTATATATAAGTCCTCCAGCTAATTTGTTTGGGTAAACATAGTTAGTTCTACCAACATCTCCGATGTAGTTAGATCCCCCGGCAAAAAAACCAATTTCATGGGTTTGCGATTGTAATGTAATTGCTGTAAAAGCAAATAATATGATTAGAAAAAGTTTTTTCATCGTAAAAATAGCGTGCAAATATAGGGAAATGAATTTGCTTTAAAAAGTTAATAATCTGTCTTTTTGATTAACTTTTTTTTTAGCGTTTTATTGTAGTAAGAGTAGTTATAATGATTCATTGCGAGTGTCTTCTCCCCATAAAAGTTTACTTCTTAAGGTTTTTAGATAAGATTGATTTTTTAATAAAACACTTTTTATGCTAAATGAAGCCTTCTTTATTTTAATTTTTGTGTTAAGCGGGACTGTAGTAATTCGTGAATCTAATGATATTAAAAAATCATTTTCTCTCGCACTTACTTCTAGTTGAATTGATGTGTTGTCAGGAATCATCATTGGTCTTGCATTTAGATTATGCGGAGCAATTGGTGTGATAACAAAACTTTTAGAATCTGGTAAAATTACTGGTCCATCACAGCTTAAAGAATACCCTGTTGATCCTGTTGGAGTAGCAATAATTAATCCATCTGCCCAGTAATTGGTTAAATATTCATTGTTTAAATAAGTTTTTACACCAATCATAGAAGTTGTGTTTCTACGAGCAATTGTAATTTCGTTTAAAGCAAAATTAAGCTCGTTAAATTCTTCAGCTTTAGGTGTTGTTTCAATTTGGAGTAAAGACCTTTCTTGAAAAGTAAATTCTTTTTTAATTAATGAAGCAACAGCTTCTTCAATTTCTTCTTTTTTAACGGTAGCTAAAAAACCTAATCTACCTGTGTTAATTCCTAACATTGGTATGTCAAGATCTCTAACGTAAGTTACGGCTCTTAAAAAAGTTCCATCTCCACCTATAGTAAATAAAACATCAAAAGAGTTTGATAAATCGTTGAAATGAGCGTAGGTAGGATATTTTTTAGCTAAGGAATTATTTTCTTCTAGTAAATTGTAAAATTTTTCTTCAAAAAAAACTTGAATATTATGTTTTTCTAAAGCTGACAGTAAAATTCGAATTTCCTTTTCTGCAGAAATCGTATAAGCTTGTCCGTATATAGCTACTTTTTTCACTTTTTAATGTTTTGTTTGGTGTTAAGAAGACTACATGTCTAGATATTTTCTTAAATAAGCGGCTCTATCTTTAAGTTCTTCTAAGTAAAAGTCATCTTCATGTCTAGTAATAACATTATAATCGTATCTTCTAAAAGTTTGAATAATTTCATTTACCTCTTCCGAAATAATTTTTAATGTAACTTGAATACTTTCTTGATTTTCTGAAGAAATATAAAATCCTAAAAGTTTACCATTATTAGTTTCAACTATTTGAGCAATTTGACTCATAGAATAATCACTCTTGCTTTTAGTTATAATTAATGTGTCACTTTCGTTATGTAAAAAAGGACTGTCGGCAAAAGCATCAAGTATATCACTTAATTCATAGTAACCTATGTAATTCATTTCTTTGTTTAAAACAGGAATTAAATTACAATCATTATCAGCAAATAGTACTATTAAGTCTAATAAAGTTGCTTTTTCATTAGTAAAAAAATGATCTAACAAATATGAGTATTCGCTAAGTTCGCGATTTTTGTTTTCAATCGTTTGAATATCGCTTTCAGGAATACAACCAATTAATTTTCCGTTTTCTACAATAGGAATATGGGTAATTGGTAAATCTTTACACAGTTTTTGAGCACTTTTTACAGTACTTTTTAACGTAAGTGCTTTAATTTCTTTTAGTATAAAATCGTTGACATTCATTATTACGAATATAGGTTAAAATGTTTTAATGATTTACCTTTGCAGTCTAATTTTATGAGATGACAAAGTTAAGTGTAAATATTAATAAAATTGCAACATTACGTAATTCTCGCGGGGGAGATGTGCCTAATTTATTACAAGTAGCAAGAGATATTCAGGAGTTTGGAGCAGAAGGAATTACAATTCATCCAAGACCAGATGAGCGCCATATTCGTTATCAAGATGCCTACGATTTAAAATCAATTGTTAATACCGAGTATAATATTGAAGGAAATCCGATTGATAAGTTTACACAAATGGTTTTAGAAATTAAGCCAACTCAGGTTACTTTAGTTCCTGATAGTGTAGATCAATTAACATCTAATGCAGGTTGGGACACTGTAAAACATCAATCGTATTTACAAGAAGTAATTGCTGAGTTTAAAAATGCAGGAATTAGAACTTCAATTTTTATAGATACAGATTTAAAATTTATAGAAGCAGCTGCAAAAACAGGAGCTGATAGAATAGAATTGTATACTGAAGAATTTGCGACTCAATACGATTTAGGAAATAAAACTGGTGTAAAAGCATATACTGATGCAGCAATTTTAGCACATAATTTAGGTCTAGGTATTAATGCAGGTCATGATTTGAGTTTAGATAATATCAAATTTTTTAAAGAGAATATTCCAAATTTAGTAGAGGTTTCTATAGGTCATGCCTTAATTTCTGAGTCTTTGTATTTAGGATTAGAGAATGTAGTGAATATGTATTTACATCGACTACAGTAATATGGAAATATTGCATTCAAGAATTGTTGGAGAAGGAAAACCGTTGTTAATATTACATGGATATTTTGGTATGGGAGATAATTGGAAGTCTCATGCAAATAAATTAGCGGAAGATGGTTTTGAAGTGCATTTAATAGATCAACGTAATCATGGACGTAGTTTTCATTCTGAGGAATTTAATTACGAATTATTGGTCGAGGATTTATATAACTATATTGAATATCACGAGTTAGAAAAAGTTGATTTATTAGGGCATTCAATGGGGGGTAAAACAGTAATGCTATTTGCAACAGAATATCCTGATTTGGTAAATAAATTAATAGTTGCCGATATTTCTCCAAAAATGTATCCGCCACACCATCACGATATACTAAATGCGTTAAATTCAGTTGACTTTACAGTGCAGAATTCTCGTAAATTAATTGATGAAAAATTAGCAGAACGAATTCCGGAAGTAGGAGTGCGACAATTTTTATTAAAAAATGTTTATAGAAAAACAAAGGATGAGTTAGCTTTTCGTTTTAATTTAGAGTCATTAACTGAAAATAATAACGAAGTAGGAGTTGCACTACCGTCGTTTACCATTTTTGAAGGTAAAACTTTGTTTTTAAAAGGTGAAAACTCTGGCTACATTTCTAAAGATGAAGAGCCAATTATTAATGCACACTTCCCAGATTCTACAATAAAAACAATAGCCAATGCAGGGCATTGGCTACATGCTGAAAACCCTAAAGATTTTTATAATAAATTGATTGAGTTTTTGAAATTTCGCTAATGGTAACGTATAAGAATAGTAGCGGATTTTAATCACTTACTTTTCGGTTTGTTACTATCGTTTGATTTATAAATTTCATTTTCGTTTTAGCGATTAAACCGCTATTATTTTTATATAATGTTAGGTACTGGCTTTTTCGTTATTTGCTCAATGCTTTAATTAGTCGCTCTTCATTTATTACAATATCACGGAATAAAACGTGTGGGAATTCTGAATACTTTGATGTTTTAAAAGCCTCTGAAATATTATAAAGCGTGGAAGCTGTTATCAGCGATAAATTCATTTCTGTGTCCATTTCGCAATCAGTTACAAAATCATCGCTAAATTCTGGTGCAACAAGAAGAATTTTGACAATTCGTAAGTTATTTTTTAAAGCTAGATTTTGATAGGACTTTAATTGTCTTGAAACTGAACTAAACTTATTGTAACCTCTTTCTTTGATTGTTTTACACTCAACTATAATGATTTCATTATTCTCTAAATTTAAAAGAAGATCCATCATATCATTCTTAGTGTTCAGATTGTTTTTTAATGTATCGTCAACATTAAATCCTAAACCACTAAATATTGTTTTTGTTAATTCCTCAAATTTTAAACCAAGTTCACTTTCTTTAACAGTTATTCCGTTTTCTTTTAAAAGGTTCAGATTTCTGTAAGCTACATTTTCGTAATTCTCTAAATAAAGGTTTTCAACATCTTTATAATGTTCAAGAATATTTAGAATATCATCGCCACGTTGTTTGATACCGTTGTCTTTGATGAATTTGGTTAAATCTTGTTTAATAATTAAGTCTAAAATATCTCTTGGTTTGATATTGTAATCAAGCAAGAAATCTGCTTTTAATACAAATTCGTCTTGAAGTTCAAATTGCTCTTTTATTTGTTTGTTGAGTTTTGGTAATGATTGATTTAAATCGGTAAGCAGTTTGTCAAAACCATCTAATGAAATTCCGACTTTTTCGTCACGCTCGACATTTTCAAAGTGTTCTATTAGGCTACTAATTTTGTCTTCTAAAACACTTCCTTTGAGGTTTGAAATATTTAAGCCTTTTTCACAAAGCTCATTTAAAGTCTTTTTCTTTTCAGTTAATGTACTTCCTTGTTTGTAAATATCTTCTGAAAGTAAAGTTGTAAAGGAAACACCTTCTTTAATTATTTCCTCAATTTTTTGAGAATAGGATAATTTTCTGTCAATGTTATGGTCGCGTGCGATTTGGTTAATGATTGGAGCTCTCAAAAGCTTTAAAGTTCTACGATAGAATTTTTCGGCAACTTCTTTTTGTCTAACTCTACGTAACATTCTAACCATTTCATCAGCCACATAAATTGTGTTTTCTTTATTTGAGTAGAAAATGACACCAATGTTTTTAAGCCCCTTAATTACCTCCTGAATATCAAGTTTTTTAATCGGTAAAATTGAATAGTTAATCAACTTTACTTCTTCTTGGGATAAACCTAATTGTTTTGAAAGTGTAAGAATTATCGATAGCTCGTCTGAAGATATTTTGGCATCTCGGTTATTCTCGATATCATTATGATAAGCAGTATTCAAACAGGCTTTGTAAATTTTGTAGTCTCTTTTTCGTGACGCACTTAATTCCGATTTGTCATTTTCAAAATCGGCATTCAGCATTTTTATTCTGCTTTTAAGGTGCTTGATTTCTGTCTCATACAAACGTGAAAACCAATCTTGTTTCATTATGCAATTTCCATCACGGATTATGATGTCAATTAAAATATCTAATTGCGATGTGATTTCTTGAAACTCACATTTGATATGTTCTTGAAATTCGCCCGATGTTAGAGCAAAAATTTTGGATATATTTTGATTATCAACTGATTTCAGTCCTTTATCTGATGAGCTTAAAATCTTGTCAATTTGCTTTGCGTTTTTTGGACTTTTAGATATAATGTTGTCAATAATTTTGATAAAAGAGTTCTTTTCTATTGAACCGAGTTTATCCAAAATCTTTTCTAATTTCATATAGTTTAATTTTATTGCTGCTGTTTTTTTTAGTTTGTGCCTAACAGTAAGTAGTTAGCGAAGTTAGGAGAAGTAAGCAGTTAGCGAAGTTAGGAGAAAACGAGTTAAGAATCAAACTAAATATTTAATAAATCTGCCAAAATTTCAGTGTTTTTCATTTGGTACGGTTATCGCTTTAAATAATATGCTTTTGCGAGTAAAATGAAGCAATCTCTAGTTTACAGAAACAGATTACTTCGTCATTCTTCCTCGTAATGACGATAATTAAAAAAAATAAACACATGAAAATATTTTTAAAAATACTATTAACCGCAGTAGCAGTAATGGTATTAGCTCACATAGTGCCAGGAGTAGTAGTAATAAATTATGTAACAGCAGTTTTAGTAGCAGTAACAATATCGTTATTAAATATGTTTGTGCGTCCGTTATTAGTGTTTTTTACACTGCCTGCAACTATTGTAACACTAGGCTTATTTTTGTTTGTAATTAATGCAATAATTATATTATTGGCAGGCAAGTTAGTTTCAGGTTTTGTAGTAAGCGGATTTTTTACAGCACTCTTATTTAGCGTATTGTTATCAATATTTAGGTCATTCCTATTTTCGCTATTAAAAGAAGATAAAAAATAACTGAAAACGAAAGAGTTAAACCTTTTGCAGAATAGTAAAAATTAACTAATTTTGCACCCGATTTTAAAGAAACAGATTTTAAGATGAATATTACAAAAGAAAACGTAGATGCGTTAAACGCAGTTGTAAAAGTTGATATCGTTGCTGAAGATTATCAAGATAAAGTAACAAAAGTATTAAACGATTACCGTAAAACAGCGAACATTCCAGGATTTAGAAAAGGTCAAGTGCCAATGGGAATGGTAAAGAAGCAGTACGGAAAATCAGTTATGATTGATGAAGTAAATAAGCTTTTACAAGAATCGTTAAACAAATATTTAGTTGAAGAAAAATTAGATATTTTAGGTAATCCGTTACCAAGAGTTCAAGACGATTTTAATTGGGATGCTGATAAATTTTCTTTTGAGTTCGAATTAGGATTAGCTCCTGAGTTTGATGTAAACTTAAAACCTAAGAAAAAAGTAATGCAGTACAACATCGTTGCTACTGATGAATTACTTGAAAAAGAGGTAGAAAATATTCAAACTCGTTACGGAAAAATGTTAACTAAAGATGCAGCTACTGAAGAAGCTAACATTACAGGTACATTTGTAAACGAAGAAGAAGAAATTAACAAGAAATCTACAATTTCCGTAAAAGATATTAAAGGTAAAACGAATTTAAAAAAGTTTGTTGGAGCTAAAGTAGGAGATGTTTTAGAATTAAAAACTAAAAACTTATTCGAAGACGAGCATAAGTTACAAGCGGCTTTAGGCGTAGATCACGATGCTGTTCATGTTTTAGATGTTCCTGTAACTTTAACTATCGAAGAAATTACTGAAACCGAACCAGCTGAGTTAGATAAAGAATTATTTGACAAGTTATTTGCTGACGGAAGCGTAAGTACTGTAACAGAATTAAAAGATAAGATTAAAGAAGATGCTGAAAAGCAATTTCAACAACAGGCAGATCAGCAATTATTAAATGCAATTACTGAGAACTTAGTTGATAATACAAAGTTTGATTTACCATCAGAGTTTTTACAAAAATGGTTACAAACTGCTGGCGAAAAACAATTAACTACTGAAGAGGCTGCTGCAGAATACGAAAAGTCTGAAAAAGGATTACGTTACCAATTAATCGAAGGAAAGATTATGAAAGATAACGATATCAAATTAGATTATGCAGAGTTAGTAGATTATGCAAAAGGATTTATCCGTTCGCAAATGGCTCAGTTTGGTAACATGAATCCAGAAGAAAAAGAGTTAGATGATATCGCTGGTAGAATCTTACAAAATCAAGATGAAGCTCAGAAATTACAAGCACAATTAATTTCTCAAAAATTATTAGCTTTTTACAAAGAGAATATGAGTTTTGATTCGAAAGAAGTTTCTTACGAAGATTTCATCAAAGAAGTTTACAAATAATTTTTGATGTCACTTCGAGCGCAGTCGAGAAGTCTCTCTAAAAATTAAAAATTTAAAACCTGAATTGTTAGATTCAGGTTTTTTTAGCCATAAGCAGTAACAAAATACTTCTTATATTTACATCTTTATAACCCAAAAACATTTTTAGAATGGATTACGGAAAAGAATTCGAAAAATACGCAACTAAGCATCACGGAATAAACAGTACATATTTAGGAAAAGTAACCAGTAGTTTAACGCCATATATTATGGAAGAACGTCAAATGAACATTACGCAAATGGATGTTTTTTCTCGTTTAATGATGGATAGAATTATCTTTTTAGGAACAGGTATTAACGACCAAGTAGCAAATGTTGTACAGGCACAGTTATTATTCTTAGAAAGTATAGATGCAAGTAAAGATATTTCAATTTATATCAATTCACCAGGAGGTGGTGTATATGCAGGTTTAGGTATATACGATACAATGCAGTTTATTAAACCAGATGTAGCAACAATTTGTACAGGTATGGCGGCTTCTATGGGAGCAGTTTTAATGTGTGCAGGAGAAAAAGGAAAGCGTTCAGCATTACCTCATTCTCGTATTATGATTCATCAACCATTAGGTGGTGCTCAAGGACAAGCATCAGATATTGAAATTACTGCTCGTGAAATATTAAAGTTGAAAGACGAGTTGTATGAAATCATTGCAAAGCACTCAGGTCAATCAGTAGAGAAAGTAAATAAAGATTCTGATAGAGATTACTGGATGAAAGCTGATGAAGCAAAAGCTTATGGAATGGTAGATGAAATTTTAAAAAGAAAGTAAATTTTGCTTTAAGCAGTAAGCCGAGTGTTATAAACTTTTTTAAGTATTTAACATAAAGCCTAAAGCATAGAGCCTAAAGCTAGAAATAATGTCGAAAGAAGAAAACTTACAATGTTCCTTTTGTGGGCGTAAAAAACCAGAAACCGATTTATTAATCGCTGGTATGGATGCGCACATTTGCGATAAATGTATAGAGCAAGCTCATGGAATTGTTGAAGAGGAAATAGCTGAAGCTAAAACAGGAGGATTATCTAAAGATTTAACTTTAAGAAAGCCAAGAGAAATCAAAGCTTTTTTAGATCAATATATCATTGGGCAAGATCCAACAAAAAAAGCAATGTCTGTTGCAGTTTACAATCATTATAAAAGATTATTACAATCTAAAGATGATGCAGATGAGGTTGAGATAGAAAAATCGAATATTGTTTTAGTTGGAGAAACTGGTACAGGAAAAACATTAGTAGCACGTACAATTGCGAAGATGTTAAATGTTCCTTTTTCTATAGTTGATGCAACTGTATTAACACAAGCTGGTTATGTAGGTGAAGATGTTGAGAGTATTTTAAGCCGCTTACTACAAGCTGCTGATTACGATGTTGAAAAAGCACAGCAAGGAATCATTTTTATAGATGAGATTGATAAGATAGCTCGAAAAGGAGATAACCCTTCGATTACACGAGATGTATCAGGAGAAGGTGTTCAGCAAGCTTTATTAAAGTTATTAGAAGGTACCGTTGTAAATGTAGCTCCTAAAGGAGGAAGAAAGCACCCAGATCAAAAGTTTATTGAAGTAGATACTAAAGATATTTTATTTATTGCAGGAGGAGCTTTTTCTGGAATTGATAGAATTATCAGTAAGCGTTTAAATATGCAAGCTGTCGGTTATAGCGCTTCGATAGATGAAGATAAGGTTGATGAAGAAAACTTATTACAATATATCATTCCTTCTGATTTAAAATCTTTTGGATTAATTCCTGAAATTATAGGTCGTTTACCTGTATTGAGTTATATGAATCCGTTAGATGCAAAAACATTAAGAGCAATTTTAACAGAGCCTAAAAACTCAATTATAAAACAGTACACAAAGTTGTTTGCAATGGATGATGTTGCCTTTTCTATGACAGAAGAAGCATTATTGTATATTGTAGGTAAAGCAGTAGAATATAAATTAGGAGCTCGTGGATTAAGATCTTTATGTGAAGCTATTTTAACAGATGCAATGTTCGATATGCCAAGTTCTGAAGAAAAAGAATTTAAGGTAACTAAAGAGTATGCCGAAGCTAAATTAACCAAATCGGGATTAAAGAAATTAAGAGCTGCCTCGTAACTTCTTTTAAGTATAAAAATTAAAGACCACATTTTTATTAAAATGTGGTCTTTTTTATTGAGTTAAAAAAATGTTGTTTACAAAGTTTTTACTTTACTATGCTTTTTTATCCATTCATTCAATTGAGAAACAGTTAAGTTATATTTTTGCTGTATCTCTTTTTTTTGATTTTGTATATGATTAATATTTAAAACTAAAAATTCATATTCTTCAACAACAGATTTTTGGAATTTTTCATAATAACTTTTAGTAGTTTCGGCAGAATTACTTGTTTTTGCCTTTAAAGAATGATTACCAAAAGAGTTGATCCATTTTGTAAATTCTTCAGGCTTTAAATTGTATTTTTTCTGAATTATTTCTTTTTTACTTTGTAAATAAGCTGAGTTTAATACCAATTCTTCATATTCATCTACAGCCGATTTTTTAAACATCGATAAGAAAGTTGTGGTGTTTCTAGCAGGAGCGACTGTACCTGTATTTTCATTTTTAACCATTAGGTTAGAATAGGTAGCAATCCATTTATTTAATTGAGCTGAATTTATGTTGTATTTTTTCTGTAACTCTTCTTTTTTACTTTGTAAATGAGAAGCATTTAAAAGTAATTTATCATACTCAGTAATCACAGAAACCTGAAATTTTTGATAATAATTAGCAGCCGATTCTTTCGATTTATTATTTACAACAGGAGAAGGTTGATTAACCGTAGTTTTTTGTTGAACTGGAGAAGTCTTTACTTCTTTTACTTTTTCAACAGTAGTATCGGTATTATTAGTATTGTTGTTTACAGATAAAGAATTGCTGTATTTAGTATTTGCATCTTTATACCATCCTTCAGGAGTATTTGCAAGTTGTTTATTATTAACAACAATTGTATTTATTTTGTTGCCAGTAGCGTCAAAACTCTCAAGATTAGTACAGCCTTTTACATCTAAAGAAGTTAGTTTGTTAGCACTACAATACAAACTTTCAAGACTAGAGTTTTCGCCTAAAATTAAAGAACGTAATTTGTTATTATCACAACTTACATAGTTTAACTGTTTGTTATTACTAAGGTCTAAAACTTCAATTTGATTATCGTTACAATTTAAAAAAGTAATAGAAGTACTTTTAGATAAATCAATTTTTGTAATATTATTGCCGTAACAGTCAATTCGTTTTAAATTAGGGAAATGTTCTAATCCTGATAAATCTTTAACTTTAGAATGTACGTTAGGTAATAACTTGTTTGTTATAGGGTCGTTTATATTCAAGTTAACAACATATTCAGTATCGCTTACTAAAATATTACCGTTTAAACCATTAGAGTCTATTCCTAAGTCAATTAAGCATTCCTCTAAACCAATATCAGCAATAGCAATAGTTTCTTGACTAGCAATGTTAAGAGAGAAAAGTAAAGTAAAACAAAAAGGTATAATTGTTCTCATAAATAAATAATTTGTGCCAAAAGTATATATTTATATGTTTTTAGCAAATTAAATATGTTAAGACCTTTCTTTTTAAGAAGAGAATAGCTAAAACTACTATATTTGTGAGCTGTATTTAAGAGTTATGATAACCCAACAAACCATAGAGAGAGTTTTTGAAGCTGCCCGAGTAGAGGAGGTAATAGGAGAGTTTGTGCAGTTAAAAAAATCTGGAAGTAGCTTTAAAGGATTGAGTCCATTTACTGATGAAAGAACTCCATCTTTTATGGTCTCACCTGTAAAACAAATCTGGAAAGATTTTAGTACAGGTAAAGGAGGAAATGCAGTTTCGTTTTTAATGGAGCACGAGCATTATACCTATCCAGAAGCTATAAAATGGTTAGCAAAAAAATACAATATTGAAATTGAAGAAACCGAACAATCTGATGAGCAAAAACAGCAGCTGAATGAAAGAGAAAGTATGTTCTTGGTTTCTAAATTTGCTAAAGATTATTTTCATGATGTGTTAATGAATACACAAAACGGAAGAGCAATCGGGTTATCGTATTTTAAAGAAAGAGGTTTTAGAGAAGATGTTATTGAAAAGTTCGATTTAGGATACTGTAAAGATGAATGGGATAATTTTACCAATGCCGCTTTAGATAAAGGGTACGATTTAAAATATTTAAAATCTACAGGCTTAACTATTGTAAAAGAGGGTGGACCTCAAATAAGAAAGTTCGATCGTTTTAAAGGACGTGTTATGTTTCCGATACATAGTATGTCTGGTCGTATTTTAGGTTTTGGAGGTAGAATTCTTACAAACGATAAAAAAGCAGCCAAATATTTAAACTCTCCTGAGAGTGATATTTACCATAAGAGTAAAATTTTATACGGAATTTATCATGCTAAAAAAGAAATTGCAAAACAAGACAATTGCTTTTTAGTTGAAGGATATACAGATGTTATTTCATTTTATCAATCAGGAGTAGAAAATGTTGTAGCATCATCTGGTACAGCATTAACTCCCGATCAAATTCGTTTAATAAACCGTTTAACAAAAAATATTACTGTTTTATTTGATGGCGATGCTGCAGGAATTAGAGCATCAATTCGAGGGATTGATTTAATACTTGAGCAGGGAATGAATGTGAAAGTAGTTTCTTTTCCCGAAGGAGAGGATCCAGATAGTTTTGCTAAAGCACATTCTAACTCAGAATTAAAACAGTATTTAGAAGATAAAGCACAAGATTTTATTGAATTTAAAGTGTCTTTATTAATGAAAGATGCGGCAAATGACCCTGTTAAAAAAGCAGGACTAATACGTGATATTGTTACTAGTATTTCTAAAATTCCTGATGGAATTCAACGTGAAGTATATGTGCAAGAGTGTGCTCGTATTATGGATATTTCTGAGCGTGTTTTATTTAGCGAACTTGCTCAATTAATAAGTAAAGGTTTAAGTAAGTCTGGTTCTAAAAAAAGTAGTTCTTCTCAAGATCCTAATCAACCACCATCAGAATATTATCAAGAGCAAGCAGGAATGATGCCTGTAAAAGGAGGTGGTAAGAGACATCAAAAGATAGATCAACTAAATATTCTTGAAAAAGAAATTATTAGAATATTATTATTGTATGGAAATGAAGTTGTTGATTTTGTAAACTGGGTTGATGCTGTAGATGAGAAAGGGAGACCAATAATGGAAAAAGAAGAGTATCAAAATACTGTTTCTAACGAATTGTACCTAAATTTACAGGAAGATGAAATTGAATTTACCGATGAGGTTTTTAAACTAACATATTACGAATTAATACATCAGTTAAATCAAGAAGAAAAGATTTCTATCGATCAATTAATAATGCATGAAAATCAGAGTATTTCTAATTTAGTAACCAATATTTTAATGGATGAAGAAAAGTATTCATTAAGTGATTGGGAACGAAAAGAAGTTTTTGTAACCGAAACAAGTAAAATACTTCCAAAGTTAGTTTCTGATGCCGTTTTAAATCTAAGAAGAGTTTTAATTGAAGAAAAAATTAATGAGATTTTAAAAGCTGTTCAAGAAGAGGGTGTAGTTTTAGATTTAGAAGAGATCACTAATTATACAGGTCTGAAAACTAGGCTTTTCGAAAAGTTAAATCGAGTGATTTAATTTTAATATATGTAAAATAATTTGTTTTTTTTTGATATTTGTCGTGACTTTTTTGTAACTTGTGGCTGAAAGAAGAAAGAAAAACATTGAGTTATGAAAAAACTGCTACAAATCCTAGAGTTGTTTAGGTTGTTAATATTATTACCATTTAATATATCAAACGGACATAAAAAACGTGCTTATCAAAAAATTAAAAGACAAATGATGTCTGTTAATTTACTTTAATTCGTTAGGTATTTCACAAACAGGAATTGGAATCATTTTATGCTGATTAATTCGGTTAAGGCGTGTGTATATTTTAAAAACTTCAAGTTCTCTACCTGAAAAATCATCATTAGATTTTCCTTTGTTTTGCATTTCCATAGCCCATTCTAATTCATCATAAGAAGCTCCTATTTGATCTTCGTCAGTTCTACTATCTCCAAATAAACCATCGGTAGGTTGTGCTTTTTGTATAGATTTAGGTACTTCTAAATACTCGCCAAGAGCAAAAACTTCCGATTTTACTAAATCTGCAATAGGGCTTAAATCTACGCCTCCATCACCATATTTAGTGTAAAATCCAACTCCAAAATCTTCCACTTTATTTCCAGTCCCCGTAACTAATAACCCTTGTAACCCAGCAAAATAATATAAAGTAGTCATTCGTAAACGAGCACGAGTATTTGCTAAAGCTAAAGCTGTCTTAGCAGAATCTTCTACTTCAGGAACAACAGTTTTAAAACCTTCGAAAGTCGAAGTTAAATCTACCTCTACTTCGGTAACATTGTCAAAACGTTCTCTAAGTTGTTTAATATGCTCATTCGCTCTATTTACTTGACTAGCTGCCTGATGAATAGGTAATTCAACACATAAAGTTGGTAAACCAGTCTTAGCACATAATGTTGAAGTAACAGCACTATCAATACCACCAGAAACTCCAACAACAAAACCATTTACTTTAGCGTTCGTAGCGTAGTCTTTTAACCATTGTACAATGTGTTTTGCAACTTTAGGAGTATTCATAATAGGTAAGATTTATAAACGTAAATATCTAATTGATATAAACTATTTTAGTAATTTCGACGTTGTAATTTTGAATGTAAATATACTAAAGTTCATGAGAAAAATTTTAGCACTTTGTGTTTTAGTTTCCGTATTAGTTTCTTGTAAAAATGAAAGTGAATCTGCGTTAAAAGTTGATGTATCTAATATTCAGTCTGATATAAAAATTGATAGGTTTGATGTAGATTTTTATACAACTTCAATCGATGGTTTAGAAGAAGTTAAAAAGAAATATCAGGTTTTGTTTCCAGCACAACCAGATAGTGTTTGGATTAATAAAATTAATAACAAAGATGAACGTGAGTTGTTTGATGAAACTCAAAAAATATACAAAGACGTTAGTGGTTTAACATCAGAAATTAATTCACTTTTTAAGTATGTAAAATATTACAATCCAAAGTTTAAAAGTCCTAGAGTTGTAACCATGTTAACAAACATTGATTACGATAATAGAATTGTATATGCAGACAGTTTATTGTTAATTTCTTTAGATGCCTATTTAGGTAAGAAACATGAGTTTTACTATGATTATCCAGCTTACGTAAAGCAAAATAATGAAAAGGAACATATTGTTGTTGATGTTGCTAAAGCCATTATTAATAAGCAGATAAGACCAAGTAAACCAAGAAATTTTATTGATAAGATGATTTTTAAAGGAAAAAAAATGTACTTATTAGATGCGTATTTACCAGCTGTTTTAGACAAAGAGAAAATAGGATTTTCTGAAGTTAAATTTAATTGGGCAAAAGATAATGAAGAACAGATTTGGAAATATTTTATAGAAAAAGATTATTTATATAGTACAAATAAAGAGTTAGACAAACGGTTTATAGATATCGCTCCTTTTTCTAAGTTTTATTTAGATGGAGATAATCAATCTCCTGGACGAATAGGAGAGTGGATTGGTTGGCAAATAGTACGTTCGTATATGCAAAAGAATGATGTATCTTTGCACGAACTATTAAGAACAAGCGAAGAGCAAATTTTCAAAAAATCAAGATATAAACCAAAAAAATAATGGCGGTAGAGCATACATCAAAAATTACATTTACTGTAGGATTAGACGAAAATAAAATTCCTGAAGAAATTTCTTGGAATGCTGAAGATGGCGGAATTAAAGATGAAGCTTCTAAAGCAATAATGTTATCGGTTTGGGATCATAAAAAGAAAGATACATTACGTATGGATTTATGGACTAAAGACATGCCGGTTGACGAGATGAAGCAATTTTTTCATCAAACATTAGTATCTATGGCTGGTTCTTTTCAAAGAGCAACAAATGATGAAAAAATGAGTGCAACAATGCGCGATTTTTGTGATTATTTTGCAGAGAAACTAGAATTAGTAAAAAAATAATGTATTCTGAAGAAGAAGTAGAAAAGCAAGATAAAATTATTGAAAAAAAATTATGGGTAGTTTTAATGCCTATTTTAATAATTACTGTAATTGCTTTATCCTATAAAACAGATTCTTTAAAATATAAAAAGAGAATTTATTTTCAAGCTAAAGAGGTTTCATATTCAGGAATTATTATAAGTAAGAAAATAGATAAATTATTCGGAGAGCCAACTCATAGAACTCCTAGAATTATAACGTTAAATTCTAATTACGAAAGAAGTGTCTTACCTAGTATCTATGATAGACTGAAAATTGGAGATTCAATTATTAAAAATAAAGGGTCAGACTCTGTTTATTATTATAGAAATAAAAGAGTGATTTTGATTGACGATGAATTAAAATATTTACGAGAAAGTTCTTTAGTAAAGAAATAAAAAAGAGCAGCTTTGAAGCTGCTCTTTTTTATTTAGGATGATTTTTTATTTTATTAATTATAAATTGATAATCTTCTGGTCTGTTTACAAAATCAAGTTCAGAAACATCAATGATTAAAATATTTAAATCAGGTTGGGTTTTAATGAAGTTACTATATCCATCATGAATTTTTTGTAAGTAACTAGCTTCAATATTTTGCTCGTAGTCTCGCCCACGCTTTTTTATGTTCTGTAATAATCTATCGGTATTTTGATATAGGTATACATACAAATCAGGCTTTGTAATTTCCTTGTACATTAAATCAAACATTTTACGATACAATTTGTACTCGTCTGCTTGTAAAGTTACCTGAGCAAAAATTAATGATTTAAAAATATAGTAATCAGAAACTATAAAGTTTTTAAATAAATCAAATTGTGCTAAATCATCGGTTAATTGTTGATAACGATCTGCTAAAAAACTCATTTCTAACGGAAAAGCGTAACGTTCGTTATCTTCATAAAACTTAGGTAAAAAAGGATTGTCAGCAAAACGCTCTAAAACAATTTTTGCATTAAACTCATCAGACATCATATTCGCTAACGATGTTTTTCCTGCTCCAATGTTTCCTTCAATAGCTATATAATTATACTTTTCAGTAATCGGAATCGGTCTTTTTAGTTTTTCTTCAATAATTGTAATATCAGAAGTATCTGAACAATTTTCTAAACAGATATATAAATGCTTTTTTTCTATAGGATGAATCGTGTTACGAGCTATTTCTACCAAAGGAGCTAATGCAAATTTTCGCTCTAACATTCTAGGATGAGGTACAATTAAGTTTTTAGAAAAAATAATTTCATCATCAAATAATAAAACGTCTATATCAATAAGTCTATCACTATATCCTTCCTTATTTTCTCTAATTCTACCTAGTTCATCTTCAATTGAAAGTAAAGTGCTGATTAAATTCTCTGGAGGTAAATATGTTGAAACTTTAATACAGGTATTGTAAAAATTACTACTGTCAAATCCCCAAGAAAGTGTTTCGTATATAGATGCTACTTTTAGTATAGAACCTACTTTTTCTGCAATTAAATTAATTGCTTTTTGAAGGTTTTCTGATTTGTTACCTTGATTTGTACCTAATGATAAGTATGTAATTCGTTGTATTTTCATCTGTAGATTGCAAAGAAAAATAAAACTTAAATAACTTAAGGAGTAAATAAGATTTTTATTTTTAAAAATTTTAAAATAAAAGGTAGGGTGTTTTTAAATTTACTTGTTTCTATATAGAATTTCTTACGCAGAGTAAAGATTTTTTAAGATTATTGGGGAATGGTCAAAAAAGGACGACTCTTAAAAGGTTGCTATTTATAGTAACCTTTTTCTTTTTTTAGGTAGGGTAAAATGCTTTTAAACTGTTTTAGATATGAAAAATTAGTTAAAAAGATTAAGATTTATTTCTTTCGTGAAAAAGAATGATGTTAACACTAAAATTTTAATCGAAAAAAGGCAACCATAATTGGTTGCCTTTTTGAATTATACAAAAAGAAGTTATTAATCTTCTTTTTTCTCTTGTCTAGGTTTTCTATCATCACGACGGTTATCACGTCCACGATTATCTCTTCCTCTATTATTATCTCTTCCGTTTTTATTGTCTCTAGGTGGTCTAGCTACATAACCTTCTGGTTTAGGTAGTAAAGCTTTACGAGAAACTTTTTCTTTACGAGTTCTTGGGTCTAATCCGAAGTATTTTACATCAAATACATCACCCATTTTAACTACATCTGAAACGTTTTCTGTACGTTCCCAAGCTAATTCGCTAACGTGTAATAAAACTTCGTTTCCTGGAGCTTCCATGTATTCTACTACAGCACCAAAATCTAACATTTTAATTACTTTTACTTCGTAAGCGCTACCAACTTGTGGTTTGAACAGCATTGATTCGATACGAGTAATTACAGCCTCGATTCCTTCAGGATTTGTTCCTAAAATTTCAATGATTCCTTCTTCAGTTACAGGATCTTCAGTAATTACAATTGTAGTTTCTGTTTCTTTCTGTAATTCTTGAATATGTTTACCTCCTGGACCAATAAATGCACCGATTAATTCGTTAGGAATTCTACGGTTAACCATTTTTGGAGCATGAGCTTTTACATCAGCATTAGGAGTTTCAATAGTATCTGTTAATTTTTCTAGGATATGTAAACGACCATCACGAGCTTGCTTTAAAGCATTTACTAAAATCTCGTAAGACAATCCTTTTACTTTAATATCCATCTGACAAGCAGTAATACCATCAGCAGTTCCTGTTACTTTAAAGTCCATATCTCCTAAGTGATCTTCATCACCTAAAATATCAGATAAAACTGCATAACGCTCACCATCAGAAATTAATCCCATAGCAATACCAGAAACAGGTTTCTTTAACTGAACACCAGCATCCATTAATGCCATAGTACCAGAACAAACTGTTGCCATAGAAGAAGAACCGTTAGATTCTAATACTTCAGATACAACTCTTACTGTGTAAGGACAATCATCAGGAATCATTCCTTTTAATGCACGTTGTGCTAAGTTACCGTGACCAACTTCTCTACGAGATGTTCCTCTTAACGGACGAGCTTCACCTGTACAAAAAGGAGGGAAGTTATAGTGTAAGTAGAAAGTTTCTTCGCCAGAATATGTTGGCATATCTATTTGGTTTGCTTCTCTACTTGTACCTAAAGTAACTGTTGCTAAAGCTTGAGTTTCTCCACGAGTAAAGATTGACGAACCGTGTGTTGATGGTAAGTAATCTACCTCACACCAAATTGGTCTAATATCTGTAGTTTTACGTCCGTCTAAACGCAAACCTTCTGCTAATGTTAATTCACGAACAGCATTTTTCTGTGCTTTATTGAAATATTTCCCAATTAAACCACCAAAATCAGCAACTTCTTCTTCGGTAAATGAAGCAACAATTTCTTCTTTTACTTCAGCAAAAGCAGCAGAACGCTCTGTTTTAGAAGTTCCTTTTTTAGCAATATCATAACACTTTTGATAAGCAGCATCATGAATTCTTTTTGCTAAATCTTCATCTTCTCTTTCTGGTTCGTATTCACGAGTTTCTTTCTTCCCAACAGCTTCTGCTAAACGAACTTGAGCTGCACATTGTACTTTAATAGCTTCGTGAGCAAACTTAATTGCATCAGCCATTTCTTCTTCAGAAACTTCATCCATTTCTCCTTCTACCATCATAACTGAATCTGCAGAAGCACCAATCATCATATCTAAATCAGCATCTGCTAATTGAGTTCTGTTTGGGTTAATTACGAATTCTCCGTTTACACGTGCAACACGTACTTCTGAAATAGGAGTTTCGAAAGGAATATCAGATAATTGAATCACAGTTGAAGCTGCTAAGCCTGCTAATGCATCTGGCATAACATCATCATCATGAGACATTAATTGAATCATCACTTGAGTTTCTGCATGATAATCTTTTGGAAATAATGGACGTAAAACACGGTCTACTAAACGCATTGTTAATACTTCTCCATCACTTGGTCTTGCTTCTCTTTTAAAGAATCCTCCAGGATATTTTCCTGCAGCAGCAAATTTCTCTCTATAGTCTACCGTTAATGGTAAAAAATCTACATCAGATTGTTTGTAGTTAGATACAACTGTACATAACAACATTGCTTTTCCCATTTGAACAACAACAGAACCGTGTGCTTGTTTTGCTAATTTACCGGTTTCTAACGAGATGGTTCTTCCATCTCCAAGGTCTATGACCTCTTTAAATACTTTTGGAATCATAAATTTTAATTCTAAATTTTAATTTGTTTGTTGTTGTGTTGTTGTATCTCCAATGGAAAACCAAAATTGTTGTTGGCAATTCTGGAATTTTTATATAAATTTCTGTTTGTTAGTCAGAAATGAATTCTTTGTAAAATAAAAAAGAGGCACGTTTATAGAGCCTCTTTTTGAAAGAAATTATTTTCTAATTCCTAATTCTTTAATAATCGCACGGTATCTGTTGATTTCTTTTTTCTTTAAGTAATCTAACAAGCTTCTACGCTTACCTACCATCATTACTAACGAACGCTCAGTGTTGTAATCTTTACGATTTTGCTTTAAGTGCTCAGTTAAATGGTTAATTCTGTGCGTGAATAACGCGATTTGACCTTCTGCAGAACCAGTATCGTTTGCTCCTTTACCGTGTTTAGCGAAGATTTCTTCTTTTACTTCTTTAGTTAAATACATACCAATATTGTTTAAATGATTTTAATGTACACAATGCTTTTGCATTGAAGCAGCAAATGTACAATTATTTTTTAGATTGGAGAAAAGAAGAAAGTATAAAAAACCAGCAATTTGCTGGTTTTAAGTTTTATGCTCTTATTGGTTGATTTTGAATTAAATCAATATATAAGTTTACTTGTTTTTTTAAGTTTTTACGCTCGTAAATACCATCTAAGAATCCGTGTTCTAAAACAAACTCAGAACGTTGGAAACCTTCAGGCAATTCTTTACCAGTTGTATCTTTAACAACACGAGGACCTGCAAAAGCAATTAATGCATTTGGTTCAGCAATATTAATATCACCTAACATTGCAAATGAAGCAGTTGTTCCTCCAGTAGTTGGATCGGTACATAATGAAATGTATGGAATTTTAGCATCGGCTAATTGTGCTAATTTTGCAGATGTTTTTACTAATTGCATTAACGATAAAGATGCTTCCATCATACGAGCACCTCCAGATTTTGAAATCATTAAGAAAGGAAGTTCGTTTTTGATAGAATAATCAATAGCTCTGGCAATTTTTTCTCCTACTACAGATCCCATAGAACCACCAATAAAAGCAAAATCCATAGCTGCAATAACGATATCTTTTCCTTGAGATTTACCAACAGCAGTACGAACAGCATCATTTAATCCTGTTTTTTTCTGTGCCGCTTTTAATCGGTCTGGATATTTTTTTGTGTCTTCGAACTTTAAAGGATCTTTAGCGGTTAATTTTGAGTTTAATTCTTCGAATTTATTATCATCAAAAAATAATTCAAAATATTCATTACTACCTATACGTACGTGATATCCATCTTCTGGACTTACGTATAAATTCTTTTTTAATTCGTCTGTATCAATTATTTTTCCACTTGGGGTTTTATACCACAAGCCTTTAGGAGTGTCTTTTTTTTCTTCAGTAGGGGTTTGAATCCCTTTGTCTTTACGCTTAAACCAAGCCATAGTTAGTTTATGTTTTGTTGTTTGTTTGTAATTAACTCTAAATATAATGAAAAAAGAGTCGGCTACAAATGTAAAAGATTTTTATGAACTTTACTTTTATGAGACATAAAAAAAGCATCTATGTAAATATAGATGCTTTAGGTTGTTGATTATAAGTTTTTTATAATGTATTTACATTGTTTAAATCTTCAAAAGCTTTCTTTAAACGAGTTTTAAATGTTTGTTCACCTTCGCGTAACCATTTACGTGGATCGTAATATTTTTTATTAGGAACATCATCTCCTTCTGGATTACCAATTTGACTAGCTACATAATCTTTCTTAGCATCCATATAATCACGAATACCTTCTGTAAAGGCATATTGCAAATCGGTATCAATATTCATTTTAATAACTCCATACCCTATAGATTCTCTAATTTCTTCTAAAGTAGAACCAGATCCACCATGGAAAACAAAATCGATTGTATTATGAGGTACATTATATTTTTCTGAAATATATTCTTGAGAGTTCTTTAAAATTTTTGGAGTTAATTTTACATTTCCTGGTTTGTATACCCCGTGTACATTACCAAAAGCTGCAGCAATAGTAAATTGTGGAGAAATTTTCATTAACTCTTCGTATGCATAAGCAACCTCTTCTGGTTGAGTATATAATTTTGAAACATCTACATCAGAATTATCAACACCATCTTCTTCACCACCTGTAATTCCTAATTCAATTTCTAAAGTCATTCCCATTTTACTCATACGAGCTAAGTATTCTTTACAAATCTCAATATTTTCTTCGAGAGGTTCTTCACTTAAATCAATCATATGAGAACTGTAAAGAGATTTTCCAGTTTCTTTATAAAACTGCTCACTTGCATCTAATAAACCGTCAATCCAAGGTAATAATTTCTTTGCAGCATGATCGGTATGAAGAATTACAGGAACTCCATATGCCTCAGCTAATAAGTGTATGTGTTTTGCTCCAGCAACTGCACCAGCAATAGCAGATTTTTGATTTTCGTTTGATAAACCTTTACCAGCATTAAATTGTGCTCCTCCATTTGAGAATTGGATTATTACTGGTGAATTTAATTCTTTTGCAGTTTCTAATACTGTATTAATAGTATTTGATCCAACAACATTTACAGCAGGTAAAGCAAATCCTTTTTCTTTAGCTAAATTAAATATTGCTTGTACTTCTTTTCCTGTAGCAACACCAGGTTTTATATTATGAGACATTAAAAAATGGTTTTAGTTGTGTAAATATTTGTGATGTCAAAAGTAATAAAAAATCAATCTATTTATATTAAAAATAGCGATAACGTTATCGCTGTAAATAAATTAAAAAGGATAGTTAATACCTATATTTAATACTGAGCTAGAAAAATTAAAGTTTTTAAACCACCTATCGTTAGTTAGGTATGGTTCATGAACTTTAAAGCCTAAATCTAATCTAGCTATTAAAAATTTAAAATCGTAACGCAATCCAAATCCAGCTCCCACAGCCATATCTGTTAATGATTTTGCGCTGTCAAATTTTGCATCATCATCAATAAATGATGAATTTGTAATATCCCAAATATTACCAGCATCGGTAAATAAAGCACCTTTTAAAGAGCCTAATACATCAAAACGGTATTCGAAACTTGTTAAGAATTTTAAGCTACCAATATTATATTCTAAACCAGGTTGTCGAGTACCTGGACCAAGATCGTAAGTTCTCCATGCTCTAATATCATTTGAGCCTCCTGCAAAATAACTTCTAGAAAAAGGAACATCAGATTTATTATAGGTAATTATTGCTCCTAAAAATGTTCGATGTGCTAATACTGTGTTGTTTCCTAAATTCCAATATTTTTTGTATTCAATATCTGTTTTAAAGTATTGAGCAATAGGTATTTTTAAAACAGTTTTTTGATCTAAAGAGTTTTTTTGCTTAGATAAGAGCCCCATAACATTACCAGAGTTAGCAATTCTAAGTTTAAAAAATGAAAAACTATGATCTTTAATATTTTCTTGGTTATTATAGGTAAAGCTGTAAGCAATTTCCGGAATTAAAAAATCTGAAGTAATAATGTTATAACGATTAAGAATATTGATGTTATTTCTATATTCAGTTGGATTAGATGTTGCAAAAGCGGTGTTGGTGGACACATTTTTAATGAATTGTAAAATATCATTTGAATTACCTGATGTATTACTTGGTAGTGTGAAATTTGGGTCAAAACTAGCAGCAATATCAATTAGTTTATTGTATTCTGAAGAATATACACTAAAGTAATTATCTACATTTAAATTTCTAATATACTGTGCATTGAATAACTCTAATTGAATAGATTTTCGTTTGTTGTACCTCCATTTATACTCAATGCCTAATGAGATATTTTGTCTGTCAAGTCCAATGTTTTTTTGAATACCTAAACCTGCATAAAACTTTGTTTTTGGAAACATACTTTTTGGTACAAGAGTATGAAATCCAAACGGCGCCATAAAACGAGGTACTTCTAAAGAAACATCTGTACCAACTTCCCAACCAGGTCCGTTGTTGGAATTGAAATAAGAGCCAAAGGTAGATAGCTTAAAAATCTCGGTACCCTTAAAAGTATTTCTGTTAGTTAATGAAAACTTTAAAGAAACATCAAAATTACGAATGTTAGAACGAGAAAGTTCCGAATCAATACCCAAAGTATATTTTTCTATAGGTGTTAAAAAAATATTTGCTTCTAATTCATTACTACTTATTTCGCTGTATTTTATAGATGCTGATTTAAAGTTTTTTAAATCTCTTAAATGAGTTCGAGTTAAGTTTCTTAAAGAATCACTATAAACAGAGTTAGGTTTTATAAAGACCGATTGAGATAAGTATTTTGGATTGTATTTTAACTTACCATGTGCAAAAAAGTTAACACCATTATAATTTACTGAATCATTATGAATGTCATTTCTTTTATTATAAGTATAATCGGTATAAATATTTATTTTCTTTATTTTTTGAATTTGAAAAGGCACAACTCTGTCAGAAATTTCAATATCTACATTTGTTTTTTGGTAGTTATTAAGCGTGTCAATTTCAAAAGAAATATAGTTTTCATTAAAATGATAAATACCTTTATTTCTAAATAATTTAACAGTTCTGTTGGCTTCTTTTATAAAGTTTTCAACCTTGTATTGT
This sequence comes from Tenacibaculum sp., assembly GCA_020631475.1. GTDB lineage: Bacteria > Bacteroidota > Bacteroidia > Flavobacteriales > Flavobacteriaceae > Polaribacter. The sequence continues at coordinate 40,213 of JAHDHE010000004.1, forward strand.
TTTCCTGTTTTTAAAAAGCTTTTATCTTTTTCTTTTTGATAAATATAATCGAGTGTTGAAGATGAAATATTAGTGTTAATTGAATCTAAAATAGAAGGCTCTCCTTTTAATATATTATAAGAAATAGCTCCTTTTTTATTGCTAATAGTATCTTTTTTTGAAGATACTTTAGCCCTGAAATAACCTTCGTTTTGAAAATATGCTTGTAAATTACCAACGGTTCTTTTCGTTTTTCTATCGTTTATAATAATAGGAGCTTGACCACTTTTTAAAAGCCAATTATTAAACCCTATAAAGGTTTTTGCTACAGAAATACTTTGCTTTTCAGAAAATACATTTTTAAAAAAGTTGTATTTCTTTGGGTGGTTTTTACCCCATTCACTAGGTGTTTTTGATCCGTTTGGATTTCCTAGGTTATAAAAATGTAATGAAAGAGGTATTCCTAAGGCTTTAGCATTAGGGCGTTGTAAAAGTAATTCGGTAATATTTTCGCTAGTGTTTTTTGTGCTGTCAATAAAAACAGTGTTTTTTGTTAACAGTAACTCGTTTTCTTTAACGTGTTTTATTGTACTACACGAACTGAATAAGACTACTAATAAAAAGAAAAAAGAAAGTTTTTTCATTAACTTTACGGCTCGTATTTAATTATCAAAAATACTATTTTTTGATGGTTTTAAAGTGTTAAAAAAGATTTAATGAGTTTATCTAAAAACAACCTAAAATTAATAACAAGTTTACAGCAAAAAAAGTATAGACAGAAGCATAATTTATTTATTGCTGAAGGTATAAAGGTTGTAAATGAACTATTGAATTCGTCAATAGGGGTAGCGCATATTTTCTCTACAGATGAAAATTTTAATGTTTCTAAAGAGGTTGAAATTACTATTATTTCAGACAATGAGTTAAAAAAAATAAGCACTTTAAAAAATCCAAATAAAGTATTAGGATTGTTTAAAATTCCAAAAGCTAAAGAAATTTTAAACGATAGTTTTATTGTTGCTTTAGATGAAGTTAATGATCCAGGTAATTTAGGAACCATTATTCGTTTGTGTGATTGGTTTGGAGTAACTGAGTTAGTTTGTTCAAAAAATACGGTTGATTGTTATAATCAAAAAGTGGTGCAATCTACGATGGGATCTTTAATTAGAGTAAATATATCATACGTTGATTTACCTGAATTTTTAACAAATACAAAGCTACCTGTTTTTACAGCTGATATGGATGGTGAAAATGTTTATAAAACTGACTTGCCTAAAAAAGCTGTTTTAGTTATGGGAAATGAAGCGAATGGTATTTCTGAAGAAATATCAGAAATTGTAAAGCATAAATTAACTATTCCTAGATTTGGTGATATTCAACAAACCGAAAGTTTAAATGTAGCTACTGCAACAGCTATTTTATTAAGTGAGTTTAAAAGAGGATTAAAATAATCCGTTTATCTGGGCATCAATTCGATCAATGATATAACCTAGGTCTTCTTGATTTTCCACGAAATCTAAATTATCAACATCAATAATTAATAATTTTCCTTTGGTATATTGAGAAATGAAAGCTTCATAGCGTTCGTTTAGTCTACTTAAATAATCGATACTAATAGAGTTTTCGTATTCTCTACCACGTTTGTGAATTTGACCTACTAAAGTAGAAATATCTGCACGTAAATAGATTAATAAATCTGGTGGAGTTACTAGATTTTCCATTAATTCAAATAAAGAAGAGTAATTGCTAAAGTCTCTATTTGTCATCAGTCCCATTGCATGCAAATTCGGAGCAAAAATATGAGCGTCTTCGTAAATTGTACGATCTTGAATTATCTTTTTTCCAGATTTACGTAGTTCTAAAACTTGACGAAAACGACTGTTTAAGAAAAATACTTGTAGGTTAAATGACCAACGTTCCATTTCACCATAAAAATCATCTAAATACGGGTTTTCATCAACCGACTCAAAATGAGGTTCCCAATTATAATGTTTTGCTAATAATTTTGTTAAGGTTGTTTTTCCTGCTCCGATGTTTCCGGCAATGGCTACGTGCATAGTTTTCGTGTAAATTTAAATCTCTGGCAGTACCAGATTAAAGTGGTAAAATTACATAAAAAAAAGGATTACAAAAGATTTTAGCAAATCAATTTATATCCATAACCACGAACATTGATTATTTGCACATTTGTATCTTTCTTTAATTTTTTTCTTAGCTTAGAAATAAATACATCCATACTTCTTGCATTAAAAAAATCATCATCTCCCCACAGTTTTTTTAATATAAAAGTTCTGTCTAAAATTTCATTCTTTTTTTGAGATAAATGAAATAAAAGTTCAGATTCTCTATGAGTTAGTAATTCTGATTGCTCGTTGTGAGATAATAATTGCTTGGTGTAGTTAAAGGAGAATTTGCCAATATTTATTTTAGAAGTATCTTTTTTAAGGCTAACCCTATCTAATAACGAATGAATACGAACAATTAACTCTTCCATAGAAAAAGGTTTTTTTAAATAATCATTACCTCCATGTTTAAATCCTTCTAGAACATCTTTTGTTTGAGATTTTGCGGTTAAAAAAATGATAGGAATATTGTTATTTTCTTCTCTAATTTCTTTTGCTAAAGTAAATCCATCTTTCTTAGGCATCATTACGTCAAAAACTAACACTTCTGGATGTTCTTTTTTATAAAGTTCAAAAGCTTCTTCTCCGTTTTCAGCATGAAAAACTTCAAAGTTTCTTGTTTCTAAGCTCTCTTTTACAATTTGCCCTAAACTTGGTTCATCTTCAGCTAATAATAATTTTATTTTCTTAGTCATTTGGTAAAGTAATTTTGAAAACCGTTTGTTTTGGTGTAGATGTTAACGATATAAAGCCGTTGTGTTTCTCAATTATTTTTTTTGTGTAGTATAATCCGATACCGAATCCTTTTACATCATGAGTGTTTCCTTTTGGAACACGATAAAATTTATCAAATATTTTTTCTTGCTGATTTTTGTCTATTCCAGCTCCATTATCAGCAACCGATATTTCTAAGGTATTAAGAACAGCATTAATATTTACCTCAATAATATCTCCGCCATATTTTATAGCGTTGTCTATTAAATTTGAAATTGAATTTTCAAAATGAAAAGTATCTATTTCAGTTATTATTTCTGATATGTTTGTAGAAAATTGAATCGTTTTTTTTGGTGTAATTAACTGATGTTTTTGAACGATTTTATCTATAAAACTAATTAAATCTACTGTTTCTTTTTTTAGCATTAACTTCTCGCTATCAAGAGTTGCAGTTTCTAACAATTTCTCCACCATTTGATGTAGTTTTTTTAACTGAATAGTTGAGATAGAAAGATACTTTTTCGTTTTCTCTTTATCATCAATCATATTAAAGTTATCGATAGCTTCAATAGCTGTAGAAACTGTTGTTATTGGAGTTTTAAATTCATGAGTGATATTACTGATTAAATCGTTTTTGATTTCTGCTAATTCTTTCTGTTTATTGATAATTTTTAATAAATAAAACAAACTCGAAATTACAGCTAAGGCTAAAATAAATGACAACAAAATGCCAGTAAAACTACGTTTTAAAGCTTCAATTGTTGGGTTAGTATATTGTAATTGTATACGCTCATTTTTCTTTAAAAATGTTGGAGCAGCATCATTTTCTAATAAAACAACATTAGAATAAATGTTTTTAGAACTGTTAAATAAAGTGTCTGCTTTAAAATGGTTGAGGTTAAAATTTGCAAATATTTTTTTGTCTAAAAACTCATTTCTTAAAATAGAATCTAAAGATTTCAATTTAATAGTGTCTGTTTGTATAGAGATAAAAAAAGTGTTTAAATCTTTTTTACGCTTTAAACTGTCTAATTTTTTTTTACCTAAAAAAACTTCTGAGATTTTTTGCTTTGAACCTGTAGAAGATTCAATAGTGTTGTATTTAATTTCTTGTTTTAAGGATATGTGAGATTTTTTAGAACTAAGGCTTTTCTTTGTTTTAAAATTGTCTTTAAGAGAATTCAAAATAGTTGAATCCATTTTTCTGAGTTCATCAATATTGTTAGAGTTAATACTAATTTCACTTACTTGAAATCTAAAAGAATCTTTCTTTTTACTTGAGCTTTCAGTTTCATCAATATTAAAAATTTTATTGAAGATTTTAGTATTGCTATTTTTATCAGGATTTATTATTGAGTAAAAATTATCTTTAGATAAATCTGAAAAATAAATCTCTACCGCATCGTCTAAACTTTGGTTTATTTCGTTTATAATTCGCAGTCGATTTTCTTCATAGTTTTTATAATTCCAATAAAATTGTATACCAATAGTCGTAACTATAGTAAAACTTATTAGGTATAAAATCCATCGTTGTTTTTTCGCGTTCATGTTTCAAAAGTAAGGAGTTAAGTCGATAATAAAAAAGCGGTTAACACTCGTTAACATTCATTAACTCAAAAGAAAGATAATGGTTTTCATATTTGTAGTGTTCAATAAAAATTTATAAAAAAATGAAACAACTAATTATTACAGTATTTTTCTTTTTTGTGTTAGCGACACAAGCTCAGCAAGAAATAGCAACAGTAAAAATAAATGATTCAAAAATTACTTCTTTAATTTTTACAGTAGATAATTTAAGCGAGTTAAAAACGATTAACTGGAAAGATATTAAAGACATGGTTAAAGAAAACAAGTCTACCGATAGTATTGCCTTAGGATTTAGAGTAAGAAGTAAAGATAAAACTAAAAGAATAGCTTATGATAATAGTATAGTTGTTAAAGGAAAGTCAGAAGACATAGATGAATTTATAAAGATTAATAAACGATTTATTAAAGTATTTGAAAACCTATAAACCATACAGATATGATACGATTTATAACCACAATAACATTATTGTTTTTAACCGCAATTTCTTCAGCACAAAATTTTCAAGGAAAAGCTACTTATAAAACCTTTAGGAAAATAGATTTTAAGATGAAAGAGGGAGGGGAGAATTCAGCTATGCAAAAGCAAATTCAAGAGCAGTTAAAAAAACAATTTCAACAAACTTATACGTTAAATTTTAATAAAACCGAATCTGTTTACACTCAGAATAAAAAATTATCTGCACCTCAAACAAATACAGGTGGGGTATCAATTGTAATTGCTGGTAATGGTGGAGGAACAGATGTGTTATATAAAAATATTTCAAATAAAGAATACCTTAATAAAACTGAAATTAGCGGAAAGCGCTTTTTAATTAAAGATAAGTTAGAAGACTATGGATGGGAAATGTCAAGTGAAACTAAAAATATTGGAAATTATACTTGTTATAAAGCTACCAGAAGCAGAGAAGAAACTAGAACAAGTATGACTGTAACAGATGGTAAGCCAGAAGAGAAAAAAGAAAAAGTTACTGTAACTACAACTGCTTGGTATACGCCTCAAGTACCGGTTAGTAATGGTCCAGGAGAGTTTTGGGGGTTGCCAGGATTGATTTTAGAAATTCAAGATGGTAAATTAACCATTGTTTGTTCTGAGATAGTAATAAATCCGTCTGATAAAGTTGAAATTAAAATTCCTAAAAAAGGGAAAAAAGTATCGCAAGAAAAGTTTGATAAAATAATGGATGAACATTCAAAAGAAATGATGGAACGTTTTAGAAGTAAAAGAAAAAGTAAAGACGGAAATTCTTTTAGTATCGAAATTCAAGGATAAATTAAACCTTTAGCTTTTAGTTTAGTCTAACTTTAGTTAACTAAAGTTAGACTTATAATAATACAAAACTAAAAGCATGAAAAATTTATTTACAGGTTTATTTCTATGTATTTCCATTACGCTATTTTCTCAAGTTAATTTTCAAGGAAAAGCGGTATATAAATCTAAAACTACTTTTGATATGAATCGATTCAGTGGTCGTCAGATGTCAGAAGAAAGAAAAAAACAGATAATGAGTAGAATGAAAAATATGTTAGAAAAAACATATGTTTTAAATTTTACGAAAGAGAAATCTGTTTACAAGGAAGAAGCAAAATTAGCAACTCCAGGGTCTGGAAAAGGATTTCGCTTTGGAGGCTTTGGCGGAGGCACTAAATATAAAAACATTAAAGAAGGAAAGTTTTTAGAGTCTACAGAATCTTTTGGTAAGAAATTTTTAATAAAAGAATCTGCAGAGCAACCTAATTGGGAGTTAGGTAGTGAAACTAAACAGATAGGAAATTACACTTGTTTTAAAGCAACTTTAGTTAAGAAAACAAATGCTTTAGATTGGAGAAATATGCGTAGAAGAAGAGGAGGTAATGATAAAAAGAAAGATTCTGTTAAAGCTCAAAAAATCACTAAAGAAATAGAAATACCAAAAGACGTTATTGTTACAGCATGGTACACTCCACAAATACCTGTCAATAATGGTCCAGGAAATTATTGGGGGTTGCCTGGTTTAATTTTAGAAATTAATGAGGGTAGAACTACAATTTTATGTTCAGAAATAACAATGAATCCTTCTGAGAAAATTGAAATAAAAGCCCCTACAAAAGGAAAAAAAGTTACAAGAGAAGAATACACTACAATTATGAAAAAGAAGATGGAAGAAATGAGAGAAATGTTTAGAAATAGAAGACGCGATAAAGGAGGAAGACGCGGATTTCATTAAATGATAACCCGCTAAAAAAAGAAAAACTTACATAATGAAAAAAATACTACTCATGGTCATTTGTATGACTACATGGATTTCTAATGCCCAAATTACACTAAAAGGTGTAGTGAAAGATAGTATAGGTAATCCGTTGGAAATGGCAAATGTAATTGCTATTAATAAAGATACTAAAAAGTTAGATTCTTATGGTTTTACAGATTCGAAAGGGAACTATAAATTAAATCTAAAAAAGAATACGACCTACACTGTAAAAACAAGTTATATCGGAATGAAAAGCTCCGACATAACAATTAAAATGAATGAAGTTGATGTAGTGAAAGATATTATTTTAAAAGGTGATGATACGTTAGATGAAGTTAATATTACCTATAAAATGCCTGTTACCGTTAAAGGTGATACTATTGTATATGATGCCGATAGTTTTAAAACAGGTACAGAAAAAAAGTTAGGAGATGTTTTAAATAAATTACCAGGTGTTGAAGTAAATGATGATGGGGAGATTGAAGTAGAAGGGAAGACTGTAAAAAAAGTGATGGTTGAAGGAAAAGATTTTTTTGATGGTGATTCTAAAATAGCAACTAAAAACATTCCAGCTGATGCTATCGATAAAGTTCAGGTGTTAAAAAACCATAGTGAAGTCGGGCAGATGAGCCGTGTAACCGATAATGAAGATAATGTTGTTATCAATATCAAATTAAAAGAAGGAAAGAAAAACTTTTGGTTTGGAGAAGTTACAGCGGGGTTAGGTATAGCAATGACAGATAGCAGGTATATAGCGCATCCTAAACTATTTTATTACAGTCCAAAATACAGTGTAAACATTATTACAGATGTTAATAATATAGGTGAAGTTCCGTTTACCATGCGCGATTACTTTAAGTTTACAGGAGGGTTTAGAGGAGTTGGTAGTAGTAATGGTACTAATTTCGATGTTGGTTCAAACGATATATCGTTTTTAACTCTTAAAAATAATAGAGCAAAAGAAATAACATCTAAATTCGGTGCAGTAAATTTTAGTTACTCTCCCAAAAAGACTTGGGATTTAAGTGGTTTTGCAATTTATTCTGGTAATAAAACAAATATGGATGAAACTATGAATAGAACATATGTAAATAGAGATGTTGATGTTAATAATTTACCCTCAGGTAACCCGCCAATTATTAATACAGAAGAAACACAAGATTTAACTACTCAAAGAAGCGATTTAGGCTTGTTTAAATTAAGTTCTAGTTATAAACCTAACTCTAGCAACCAATTTGATTATGATGTTTTTGCTAAAATTTCAGGTCAAAATCAAACACAGACTACTATTTCATCTAGAACTTTTTTAAATGCAAATAATGAGATTGTACCAATTAATCAAATTTCTAATCAGAGTCCGTTTTCTATCAATCAAAATTTAAATTACTATTACACCTTAAATGAGAAAAATATTTTTGCTTTTGAGGCGCAACATTTATGGCAAGATGAAGATCCGTTTTACAATGCAGAATTAGAAAAATTATCATTTTCAAATTTAATAGGGTTAAATGAATTAGCAAATCCATTTGATGTAAGCCAAAACAAAAGAATTAAAACAAATAAATTCGATGCTAAGTTAGATTACTATTATGTAATAAATAGCAAGAGTAATTTAAATGTAACCCTTGGTTCTACATTAAGTAATCAGCAATTTAATTCTGAAATATTTGAAGTTTTAAATGGAAATAAAACACAAATTTCAGCTACAAATACAATTAACGATGTAGATTTTTCTTTCAACGATTTATATGCAGGATTGCATTATAAATTTATTACAGGTATTTTTACTTTTACTCAAGGATTTACAGTACATAATTATTTGTCAAAAAACACTCAGTTAGGTTCTCAAACTAAAAATAATTTCACAAAATTCTTACCAGATGCTTCAGTAAAAATTAGTTTAAAAAAATCTGAAACTTTACGATTAGGGTATAGTATGCAAACAAATTTTACAGATGTAAATAAGTTGGCAGAAGGTTATGTGTTTAACAATTATAACAGTTTGTATTCTGGTAATAGAGAATTAGAAAACTCATTATATCATAAAATAAATTTAAACTATTTTAGTTTTAACATGTTTAACTACACCAATATATTTGGATCTATTAATTACAGTAAACGTAAAGATATTATAAAAAGTAATACTCAGTTTTTAGGAGTAAATCAAGTTAGAACTTCTATAAATTCAGCTTTTCCAGATGAAACCATTTCTGCTAGAGGAAATTTTCAAAAGAGCCATAGAAAGTTTAAATATAGTTTTGGCGGAAATGTTTCGTATTCTAAATCGAATAGTTTGTTTGCAAACCGAAAAACTAATTTGGTTGAAAATAGATTAGCTAAAACTTTTTCTCAAACATATAGAACCAAATTTAGCACAAACTTTAAAGAAACTCCAAATTTTGATGTAGGTTATAATGTATCTATAAACAAATCAGATATTGGTGGAGTAAATAATACATTTACAACACACAGTCCATATCTAAATTTTGACGCTTACTTTTTAAAAGAGTTTATTTTTACTTCTAACTATACATACAATAAGGTTTTAAATAACGGAACTACAATTGATAGTTATGGTTTTTTAAGAGTAGATTTAACCTATCAAAAAAAAGATAGCAAATGGGAATATAAAATAGGGGTAACTAATTTACTAAACTCAACAAGTTTAAATCAAAATAGTAGTAATGATATATTTGTAAGCAATTCAACCTATGTAATTCAACCTAGAATAGCAATGTTTAGTTTAAAGTATAATTTGTAATTATTTGATTTTTTCACCAAAAAAAAGCGAGCTATTTTTAGCTCGCTTTTTTAATGTAATGATTATGGTTTATTGCTTAATGATTATTTTTCGTGTTTTTAACTTTCCGCTATTTTCTACTTGAATAAAGTAAATACCATTAGCTACTTTTGGTAACTGAATACCTTTTTTAAATAAACTAGAAACTGTGTCGTTAAAATCTTGAGTAAATAACAATTGACCACTTAAGCTAATTAGTCTAACAATAACTAAATTTTTGTCTTTTACTTTAAATTCAATATTTAAACTTTCTCCAGATGATAATGGTATACTACCAATTTTTAAATCATCAAATAACGTTGCGTCGGTAGCAAAACTTTCTACTACATCAATAGTGTAGTCTTCAACTTCACCATCAAAATCTAACTCACAAGAATTAGCTTTAACATCTTTTTTGGTAGATATCCTAAGAATTTTATTTCCTAAAATAGCATCTTCCGGTATTTTAATTTCAGAACTATTTGATGTTAAATCAAAACCTTCATTATCATCAAATAAACAATTTTCATTCCAGTCAATCCAACCATGAGTTTTAACATCTGCATTTCCATCTTTATTAATGTTAACAGCTAATGTGTAAGTCTCGCCTCTTACAACACCGGTAGATATAGATTTAAAGTCAGAATAACCGTTAGTTTTAGTTGAGGCATTATCAATTTCACCAAATTTAACATTAGTTATACTAATTTTCGATTTTGTGTTACCAGTTGATTTACAGTGATTGTCATTAACGCTTAAAACAATATCAACTGACTTTGTTAATGAGGTAGAAGTACCAGTAAGTTTTAATGTATAATCACCAGCATCAACATTGTTTAAACCTGAAACAGTTAAGGTAAATACATTGTTAGTATTTATTGAACTAGTACTTAAAGTTGCATTTGCACCAGTTGGAGCACCAGTAACAGAAAGAGCTACGTTTTCGTTAAAATCATTGAAGGCTTCGTAGTTTATAGTGTAAACAAACTCATTCGTGCCTTTTTTACATACTGATCCACCACCAGTTTTATTTGTTATGGCAAAAGTAGGAGTAATGGTAATTGTATAATCTTCAACTTCACCATTAAAATCTAATTCACAAGAATTAGGCTCTCCTGCATTAGCGTTTTTAGTCGATACTCTTAAAGTAGTACTTCCAGTTAAAGCATCGTTAGGAACAGTTATTTCTAATCCACTTTTACTAGTTGCTCCTGTAGTGTTTGTTGCTTGACCTAAATCATATTTTTCATTTGCATCAAATAAACAGTTTTGATTCCAATCAATCCAAGCATAAGTTTTAACCGTATTATTACCATCAGTATTAACATTGGTTTTTAAAAGATACTTATCTCCTTTTATAACTTCAGTTTTCATGGATTTAAAATCAGAATAACCCGTAGTTTTTGTTGAAGTGTTATTAATGTCTCCAAATTTAACTAAAGTAGTACTTATTTGAGAAGTAGTGTTACCTGATGACTTACAAATATTATCATTAACATTAAATGGAATATCTAACGATTTTGTTAAAGAAGAAGACATAGCAGTAACTTTCATTGTATAATCTCCTACTGTAGCATTATTTAAATTAGAAAGAGTTAATGTTATTGCTCCGTCAGAATTTATTGAAGTAGGATTAAATGACGATGTAGCATTTGTTGGAATCCCAGTAACAGATAAAGTAACATTTTCGTTAAATCCATATAATTTTTTATAATCTAAATTAAATGTTTGTTCATTAACAGCTTTATTACAAATTGAAAGATGTGGAGTACTTGTTGTTAAAGAAAAATCTGGTTGAGGTTTTTCTTCAATAACAACTGTGTAATCTTCAGTTTCTCCCCATTCAGTTTTATGATCAGAGTCACAAGGACCATCACCATAACGAGTACCAGGTGCATCATATTCAATAATTACCCTCATTCTAGTCTTACCTAAAACAGCCCCTTCTGGAACAGTAATATTTAAAGTCGCTGTGTCAACATCAGCAGTTTTGGTACCAAGATCATACCTCTCAGTTGTTTTATTAAATCGGTAATCTTGGTTCCAGTCAATAAAAACATAACAGTGATCTTGGTATCCACCAGTATTAAAAGTTACACTTATTTGATGAGTTAATGTTCTCTTTAAATTCGTTGATTTAGAAGTGAAGTCTTCATATCCATCAACAGTATCGTTTCCAGAATTATTATTAATAGTGTTAAAAGTAACATTAGTTATGTGTTCTGTTCCACCAGCTTCATCTGTAAATGTTGAAGAACAATAAGAAGGTGCTTCTGTTGTAAATTCTCCAGTATTAGAATTAGCTCCTTCTCCACAATTATTTTTAGGTTTTACGTACCAAAAGTATTTTGTAATTTCAGATAAAGGAGATGAATGTGTATATGAATTAGTGGTTGCTGTTTCATTGATAATAATATTAGAAAAACCAGCATCAGTTGCTACTACGATATTATATGATGTTGCATTTGCATCTGCTTTCCATTCAAATTTTGGAGATATACTTATATTAGTGGCATTATTAGCAGGAGATACAATATTTATATTAGAAAATGTTGTACCTAAAACTTTTAATAACGCATCAGTTGTTTGAGTTACACTTGTTGAAGTTCCTTTAACAACTATTGTATAATCTTGTTGATTACTACCATTTAAGTTATTAATTGTCATTACAACATTACCATCAGAGTTAATAGTGGTAGGAGAAAAACTTGCAGTTGCTCCGCTAGGTAAACCTGTAGCTGATAAAGTTACTGTTTCAGAAAAACCATTAACAAAATCGAAATTTAAAGTATAACTTACAGAATTGTTACTAGTATTACAGATTGTTTGTTTATTCGTTTTGTTAGTAAGTAAGAATGTAGGAGTTGTTGAGTTAATTGTGAAGTTTGTAGAGTTTACATTGTAAAAAATGTTGTCCGCTGCTTCAACCATAATACGAGCCTGAGTTGTTGGATTGTTAGGGATAACAATAGTTTCAGTTCCGTCATTAATTGTATTTTCTTTTATAAGAATAGGAAAAGTAATTCCGCCATCTATAGAAAGTCTAATATTAACCTTTGCACAGTTAATAGGAGCTTGATCTGTTGTTCCTTTATTCCATGTAATTGTTTGAGAGCTTCCTGTATTCCAAGTTACCGCTGTAGTTGGTGCTGTTACTGTAAAGGCGTCAGCATTTGTAACTGTAACTTTCATATCATCTCTTGCGGTATTTCCTCCTCCTGAATGATTATCTCTAACAGTAAGTGCAAAATCCATAGTTCTAGCAACTGAAGGTAGTACTTCCCATGTAGTTGAAGTATTCCCTGCTATTACTGTTGAAAGTTTTGGCATATATCTTTTTGGAGACGTGTTTGAAGGTAATGATCTAAATGCGGGTCCTTGTGTAGTTGTTGAAACTAAAGGAACTGGAGCAGATTCTGTGTTTATTTGTTCCCAGTTATATGTTAAGCTAGAAAGTCCTTGAGCATCAGTTGCTGATCCTTTTAAAACAAAAGGAGTTGATTTAGGAATGCTAAAATCACTACCAGCATTAGCTGTTGGAGCAGTATTACCAGTGTCTGTTGTAGTTCCACAACTAGCAACAGATTTAACATGGTTCCACATTTGATTAATACTTACTGCATGAAAGTATGCATCACTATTACGTTGTACATTGTCGCTTCCACAAATACCAGCATATGCCATTATCGTAGTACCACTTCCTGGTTCTACTGATGTAGCTCCTATATTACCTCCACAATTACCTTGAGTTCCATTAAAAGTATGTGTTGCTCCAAATTGATGACCTATTTCATGGGCAACAAAATCAATATCAAATGCATCTCCTGTAGGTTGACCACTACCAGTAATACCACTTGCTTTAATACTAGATACACATACAGATCCAAGTGAGGCTAATCCACCACCACCAGTGCTAAATGTATGACCAATATCGTAATTTGCATTACCAATAACCGCATCACATTTTTGTTGACTTTCATCTATTAATTTATTAGCGTCATTATTTGATAGACCATCTGTAGCTGGATCTAAAAATATTATTTGATCATTGTTTGCTACAATTACCATTTTAACTGACAAATCAATTTCATAAACACCGTTTACACGAGTCATTGTAGTGTTCATACCCGATAGAACAGCGGCTTTTTTTTCTGTGTCTGTTGTTGGGGTAGGTGTTGTTCTGTTAATGTGAAATTGAGAATATTCACCAGTAGCTGCAATAGCAATTTTATAAGTTCTTAATTTACCATCATTAGCATTTCTTTTTTGAATAGATGATTTTATTTGCTTTTCAGCATAATCTTCAACTAAACAGCGATAATCTTTTTTATCAGATTTTAAACTGCTTTTTTTATAAATGATGTATTTTTTTTTGTTTTTATAATAAGGATCGATATATACGGTACTTTCTTTACTAGATAATATCATAACGTGTACACCATCGGTTCCTAAACTTATCTTTGCTACTGCAGTAGGGTCGTCAATACCTTGAGCTGAATAAGATTTTATCATAGGAAATTTAGCAGCTAATTCTGGTGCTAAATATGAAGTTTCTTTAAAAGAAAATCTTTTTAATTCTCCTTTTGAATTAGGTAGTTTAATTATCTTATTCGATTGATTTTTTCTAGCATTTAGATTGTTTTTAAATCCATCTAGGTCTAGATTCATCAAAGAATATTCGGTTGGAAAATTCTTAATGTGTAGGGCTTTTTTGTCTTGAAAATTAGCGCTTTGTTCTTTAGATTTTGTCCATACATCTTGTGAAAACAAATTACAGACAGAAAAAAAAGAAAAAGCTAATACTAAAAGGGTATGTTTTTTAATCATAATTGTTTTGGTAGTTATATTTAATAATAACAGCTTGTGTCTATTTTTCCCTACCTTTGAAGGGTAGAATTATTATGTAAAAATATGAATAAAATTATTAAAGTCAGTGATTTATGTTCTAAAGATTATAAAGAAACTTGGGATTTTCAAACAAAGATTTTAGATAATACAATTTCTCTGAAGAGAGAAAGAAGAAATGGAAGTACAGAAATAGTAACGCCGAATCACTTTTTATTTGTTTCTCATCCACATGTGTATACATTAGGTAAATCTGGAGATATTAGTAATTTATTGTTGAATGAAGAGCAATTAAAAGATAAAGGAGCTACATTTTACAAAATAAATAGAGGAGGTGATATTACTTATCACGGACCTGGACAAATAGTTGGTTATCCTATTTTAGATTTAGAAAATTTCTTTACTGATATTCACAAATATTTACGATTACTAGAAGAAGCGATTATTTTAACGATTGCAGAATATGGATTGAAAGGAGAGAGAAGTAAAGGTGAAACAGGTGTTTGGTTAGATGTCGAAACTCCTTTTGCGCGTAAAATATGTGCAATGGGTATTCGTGCAAGTCGTTGGGTAACTATGCATGGATTTGCATTAAATGTAAATGTAAACTTGGGTTATTTCGATAATATTATTCCTTGTGGAATTAGAGAGAAAGCAGTAACTTCTATGGAAGTTGAATTGGGTAAGAAAATATCAGAAGAAGAAGTAAAGCAAAAAATTCTGAAACATTTTAAAGAATTATTTGAAGTTGAGGAATATATAATAGAATAAAAAAAGGGTTGACAACGTCAACCCTTTTTTTATTTATCTAAACTAAAATTATTTTTGAGCTTTGATCTCAAAAGAAATTTCCATTAAATCATTAATAAACTTATCTTTTAAAGCAGCGTCAATTTTCTTAGACTTGTAAGTAACTCCAAAATCAGTTCTGTCAATACTAAAAACATCACTTTTAAAAGTAGCCATTCCGTCAGCTTCACTAATTGTAGCAGGAATTGTAATGCTTTTTGTAGTACCTCTAAGAGTTAAGTTACCAGTAACGTGTAATTTTCCGTCTTTCATTTCAGAACTAGCAACCTCAAACTTTGCAGTTGGAAATTTTTCAACATCAAAAAAGTCGCCTTTTTTTAAGTGATCCTCCAAATCTTCTTTTCCTTTACCAGCTTCCATATCAGTATTTGAAATTGAAGTCATGTCGATTGTAAATTCTCCAGATTTAAGAGTTCCATTTTCAATATCTAACAAACCACTTGCTAAATTAACAACACCTGTATGAGAACCTGTTGGTTTGCTTCCTGTCCAAGTAACAGTAGATTCAGCAACATTTGCTTTATAAGAATTAATTACATTCTCTACTTTTTTTACGTCTTTTACTTCTTCGCTTGCAGTTACTTTGTTTTTTTCTGTTTTACAAGAAACAGCAGCTAAAGCTACAAATGCAATTGCTAAAATTGATTTTTTCATTATAATTGATTTTAATATTTGATTTATTTAGAACAAATGTAAATAAAAAATAGTTCCCACGGAAATTATTTTTTATTTAAGATTTTATTAATTACGTAAGAACTAGCTTGTAAGCCAAATGCAGCTGGCATGTAACTAATAGTTCCGTAATATGATTTTTTAAAATTTGTACCATCGGTTAGCTTTAAGCTTTGTGGTATTTGAACTTCTTCAGAGTACACAGCTGTAATACCTTTATTAACTTTCCGCTCTTTTAATCTTTTTTTAAGAGCACGAGCCATTTTACAGTTTTTAGTTTTGCTAATGTCTTTAACAACGACTTTGCTTGCATCCAATTTTCCGCCAGCTCCCATTGAACTGATTAGTTTTACTTTTTTACGTTTTGCAGCAACAATTAAATTAATTTTAGGAGTAATGCTATCAATACAATCTAATACATAATCGTATTTTTCATCTACAATTTCATAAGCTCTTTCGGGCGACAGAAATTCGTTTAAAACAGTTAATTCAATTTCAGAACTAATATCTTTAATACGTTCAGCAATAACTGTAGCTTTCGATTTTCCTACAGTGCTGTTTAATGCAGGTAATTGTCTGTTTTTATTGGTTTCATCAAAAGCATCACCATCTACAATTGTCATTTTACCTACGCCAGCTCTTGCTATGAATTCAGCAGCAAACGATCCAACTCCGCCTAAGCCAACAATTAAAATATTTGCTTTTTTAAGCTTTTCTATTCCTTCTTTTTGAACTAGTAATTCTGTTCTTTCTAACCAACTCATTTTATAAATATACTATTAAAATTTTGATGTATTATTTCTTTCAGTTTTTCTAAATTTATTCCTTTTATAGTAGCAGCTTTTTGATAAATATCTTTAATATTGATATCACTAGCATCAGTTTCGAAAAATATTTTATTTAGTGGAGTTTCTAAAAACGAGTCTTGTAATTTATCTGAAGTTAATAATTGATTTCCAAAAGATAAAAAATGTCCGTTTTTAATTAAGGATAAAGCAACCTGTTTATTTTTATTAAATCCATGAATAATCCAAGGTTGTTTTGGAGTAAGCTCTTTTTTTAATTGTATAATTTCTTGAAACGATTTTACACAATGTATAATTAAAGGTTTTTGGTGTTTTTCGGATAATGCAACTTGTTGTTTGAAAATATTTATCTGATATTCAAAATTTGTCTCCGTTAATTTATCTAAACCACATTCGCCTACAGCATAACAATTTTTGAGTTGTAATTGTTTATCAATAAAAGATAATTCTTCTTCTGTTTTTTCTTTTTTAATATACCATGGGTGAATTCCTATTGAAAATGAATTTGTGAATTCGGTAGCATTAGGATAGCAGTTTTCGATTTCAAAAACAGCATTTTGATTGGAGAAATTATGTGTATGAATATCAATAAAGCTCACTACAGTAATTTAAACTTTATCTTTTGTATCTATGATAATGGTGACTGGTCCGTCATTTAATAAATCAACTTTCATGTCGGCACCAAACTCGCCAGTTTGTACTTTTTTCCCTAAATCAATTTCAATTTGTTTTATGAATTGCTCGTATAAAGGGATTGCAACATCTGGTTTTGCTGCTTTTATATAGCTAGGACGGTTTCCTTTTTTTGTTGATGCATGCAAGGTAAATTGACTAACAACGATAGCATCGCCATTAATATCAATTAAAGATTTATTCATTACTTGATTTTCGTCATTAAAAATACGAAGGTTGGTTATTTTTTTTGACAACCAATCGATGTCTTCTTTAGTGTCAGTATCAATAATTCCTAATAAAATTAAGAGTCCGTTTTTAATATCGGCAACTTTATTGCCTTCAATAGTTACACTTGCTTTTGTAACTCTTTGAATTATTGCTTTCATTTACTCTTGGTCTTTTTCCCAAACATCAGTTCTGTAATGTTCTTCTTCTCCTTCTAAAATCTGTAAATAACTTTTGTAACGAGACCAAGCTATTTCGTCGTTTTCTAAAGCATCTTTCACAGCGCATTTTGGTTCGTTAACATGAATGCAATTATTAAACTTACAGTTTTGTTTTAAAGCAAAAAACTCAGGAAAATAATCACCTAATTCATCTTTATCCATATCAACAACACCAAATCCTTTAATGCCAGGAGTATCAATAATGCGTGCATTAAAACTTAAATCGAACATTTCTGCAAAGGTAGTAGTGTGTTTTCCTTGCTTGTATTGTTCTGATATTTCTTTAGTTTTTAAATTTAAAGAAGGCTCTATGGCGTTGACTAAAGTTGTTTTTCCAACTCCAGAATGACCTACAAACATTGATGATTTATTCAGCATCAAATCTTTAATTTTATCTACGTTTTTATTTTGAGTTGCAGAAACTTCTATGCATTGGTATCCTATAGATTCGTAGATGTCTTTTAAATATAAAATTTCAGCACGTTGCTCTATTTCGTAAGAATCAATTTTGTTAAAAACTAAAATTGTTTTTATAGAGTAAGCTTCGGTGGTTACTAAAAAACGATCGATAAAAGTGGTGAAAGTAGGAGGGTTGTTTATGGTGATTAACAAAAAAACCTGATCTATATTTGAAGCAATAATATGAGTTTGCTTAGATAAATTAACCGATTTACGAACAATAAAATTATCTCGCTCGTAAATATTAGTAATTACACCAGTTTCTTCGTTGTTTTTAGTCTCAAGATCAAAATCAACTTTATCGCCAACAGCAATCGGATTCGTACTTTTAATTCCTCTTATACGGAACTTTCCTTTGATTCTGCATTTGTACGAAGTGCCTTCAGATTTAACTAAATACCAGCTTCCGGTTGATTTGTAAACGATTCCTATCATATAAAAACAAAGATGAGAAATTTATCATTTAAAAATGTATATTCGTCGTTTAAATTTAAAATATAAAAATTCCATGAAAAAATTAGTATTACTGTTATTATTAGTTGCCTCTTTTTCAGTAAAAGGACAAACAAGTCTTTATGAAAATCCTGAGTTTGATAAAGTTGCTCAAAATCATAAAGCAATAGCAATTATGCCTTTTGAAACAGTTGTAAGTTTGCGAAAAAAGCAAATGAAAAAAATGACTACAGAAGATTTAAAAAGATTAGAAAAGCAGGAAGGTAAAAGTATTCAAATAGCTATGTATTCTTGGTTTTTGAAAAGAAAGAAAAGAGGGAAATTAAAAACAATTGAAGTTCAAGATCCTAAAAAAACAACAGCTTTATTAAAAAAGAAAGATATAACTCAAGATAATATGAGTGATTATACGCCAGAGGAATTAGCTCAGATTTTAGGAGTTGATGCCATTATCTCAGGAAATTATAAAACTAGTAAACCAATGTCTGAAGGCGCTTCAGTAGCGTTAGGATTATTAGTTGGTTTTTGGGGAAGTACCAATAGTGCAACAGTAAATATGAGTGTGCATAATGCTGAAGACGGAGTTTTATTGTGGAATTATAATAAAAAAGTAAAAGGAAGTATTGGAAGTAGCCCTGAAGATTTAATTAATAAATTAATGAGAAAAGCTTCAAGAAGACTTTCTTACACTAAGAAAAAATAAAAAAAGCGCCGAAAGGCGCTTTTTTTATGAATTAATTATTTTTTCTTGATGATTAATACTTTCTTGATGAATGGCTTTAAATATTTTAAGAATAAATTCTTCACTTAAACCTCGTTCGTTTCCTTCTAAAATCATTTTTCCAAGAATTTCATTCCATCTTTTAGTTTGAAGTATAGCAACGTTTTTGTCTTTTTTCAATTCTCCAATCGAATCTGCTACTTTCATACGCTTACCAAGCATTTCGATAAGTTGATGATCAACAACATCTATTTGTGTTCGTAAGGTGTTTAGTGCGTTTCTGTAATCAGCTTCAGTATCTGTTGCTTTTCTAACCTTTAAATCTATCATCATTTGAATTAAAGTCGCTGGTGTAATTTGTTGTTTAGCATCACTCCAAGCATTGTCTGGATCATAATGAGTTTCTACCATTAATCCATCAAAATTTAAATCTAAAGCTGTTTGGCAAATATCAGAAATAATATCACGGCGACCAGCAATATGAGAGGGGTCACAAATTAAAGGTAAATCAGGAAAACGATTTTGTAATTCAATAGGAATTTGCCATTCAGGATTGTTACGGTACCTAGTTTTTTCGTAGGTAGAAAACCCTCTGTGAATTACTCCTAGTTTCTTAATGTTTGCAGTATATAAACGCTCAATTGCACCAAGCCACAACGGTAAATCAGGATTTACAGGGTTTTTTACCAGCACTATTTTATCAGTTCCGTTAAGAGCATCTGCTATTTCTTGAATGATAAAAGGACTTACAGTAGTTCTAGCTCCAATCCATAAAATATCAATATCGTGCTCTAATGCTAATTTTACGTGATCTTTGTTGGCAACTTCTGTTGCAGTTAGCATTCCAGTTTCTTGTTTTGCTTTTTGTAACCATTTTAAACCTAAAGCGCCAACACCTTCAAAATTGCCTGGTCTTGTTCTTGGTTTCCAAATACCAGCACGTAAAACAGTGGCATCTGTGTCTTTTAACTGATGTGCAATATTTAATACTTGTTCTTCTGTTTCTGCGCTGCAAGGTCCTGCAATTACTAATGGGTGATTTAAGTTGAAATCATCTAACCATGTTCTTAATTCTTTAGTATTTTCCATTTTTTTTATATTTTATAGAAGTGTAATTTCTTGTATTCCGTTTAATATTTGTTTTATGTGATTGGTGTTTTTCATTTCAGCATGAATCTCTGAAAAGTTATTATCTTTTAATAATTCTCTAAAGTGTTTTAAATTGTGAATATATTCATCTAAGGTTTCGATGACATTCTCTTTATTTTGTTCGAAAATAGGAGTCCACATTTCAGGAGAACTTTTTGCTAACCGAACTGTTGATGCAAAACCACTACCTGCCATGTCAAAAATATCGCGTTCGTTTTTTTCTTTTTCTATCACCGTTTTACCTAACATAAAAGAACTTATATGCGATAAATGCGAAACATAAGCAATGTGTTTATCATGCGATTTTGCATCCATATAACGAATACGCATTCCTAATTTAGAGAAAATTTCTAACGCTTTTTCTTGTAACTTAAATGCTGTTTTTTCTACCTCGCAAATAATATTTGTTTTACCGTTGTATAGCTTTTTTAAAGCTGCTGATGGTCCTGAAAACTCAGTTCCTGCAATTGGATGTGTTGCTAGGAAGTTTCTTCTTTTAGGATGATTTTTAATGATTTCACAAATTTGTGTTTTAGTCGATCCAACATCCATAACCAAACAATTGTCTGAAACATTATTTAGTATTTCGGGTATTACTTTTAAAGATGTGTTTACGGGGATAGAAACGATAACAATATCTGCATCTATAACATCTTCTATTGTTGTAATTTCATCAATAATATGAAGTTCTTTTGCTTTAGTAAGATGTTTATCATTATTATCTATTCCGTAAATAATTGCGTTTTTAAAAGCGTCTTTAATATCTAATGCCAAACTTCCGCCAATTAAACCTACGCCTACTATAAATATTTTCATTTTTAATTGTTTATACGGTTAATAGCTTCTGTTATTTTTTCTTCTGAAATACATAATGAAAAACGAATATATCCTTCTCCTTTTGATCCGAAGATAGAACCTGGAGCAACAAATAAATTGTAAGTGTATAATAATTCGTCAATCATTTTTTCTGATGTTTTTCCGTTGGGTAATTTTGCCCAAACAAACATTCCTGAAGTGTTTTTATTAAAAGTGCAGTTTAATTTTTCTGCCAATATCCAAATTAATTTTCTACGTTTCGTGTAAATTAAATTTTGATTTTTGAACCAGTCGTTTGATAATTGTAAAGCTTCTATTGCTCCTTTTTGAATTCCGTAAAACATACCAGAGTCCATTTGAGTTTTTACTTTTAAAATTTCTGATAAAAAAGAAGCTTTTCCCAATAACATTCCTACACGCCAACCAGCCATGTTAAAGGATTTGCTTAACGAGTTTAGTTCTAAAGCAATATCTTTTGCTCCTTCAATTTTTAAAATACTTTGCGGATTATCGTTTAAAATAAAACTATACGGATTGTCATTCACAATAACAATATTGTGTTTTTTACCAAAGCTTATTAAACGTGTAAAAGTCTCTTCGGTTCCCATTGCACCAGTAGGCATATGCGGATAATTCACCCACATTAATTTTACTTTTGATAAATCTTTTTTTTCTAAACTTTCAAAATCAATTTGATAATTATTCTTTTCTTCAAGTTCATAAAAAAGTGGGGTAGCACCAATTAAATTGGTTACCGAGCTGTAGGTTGGATACCCTGGATTAGGGATTAAAACTTCATCACCTTCGTTAAGTAACGCTAAAGAAATATGTAATATTCCTTCTTTACTTCCCATAAGAGGTAAAATTTCATTGTTAGCATTTAACCAGACATTGTATTTGTCAGTGTAAAATTTTGCTACAGCTTCTCTAAATTCAGGTAAACCTTGGTAACTCTGATATTTATGAGCATTACTATCTAATAAGCTGTTTTTAATAGCATTAATTACTGATGTTGATGGGGATAAATCTGGACTTCCAATTCCTATATTTATAACTGGTTTTCCTTCAGAAATCATTTTTCTAACTTCTTTTAATTTTATAGAAAAGTAATATTCTTGTACGGTGTTTAAACGGTTTGCAAACTGTATCATATCCTTCCGTTTTTGTATTCGCCTAAAATTTTAAAATCTTCAGCCATAATTTCTATAATCGATTTTGCTTTTTCATAATCTGTGTATGAATCAAAAGTAACATCTACAAAAAATGAATATTTCCAAGGGGTTTCTATTTTAGGTAGCGATTGTATTTTAGTTAAATTTAGCTTGCAATCGCTCATAACATTTAATAAGGTTGCTAAACTTCCGCGTTTATGATCTAACTCGAATTTTAGAGATGCTTTATTAATGTTTTCTTTTCCGTTTTTAGGTTTTGTAGTTTGAAGAATAACAAAACGTGTAGCGTTATTCTTTATCGTTTGAATTTCATCTTCGATAACTTCTAAATTAAAAATATCGGCAGCTATTTTTGGGGCTATTGCCGCTATGTTTTTTAGTTTTTTTTCAGAAATTCTTTTAGCTACTGCAGAAGTATCAACGTCTTCAATAAGCTTAATGTGTTTATGATTTTTAAAAAACTCTTTACATTGAAGTAGTGCCATTGGATGTGAGCATACTTCTGTAATATCTTCAATTTTTTGACCAGGCAACACCATTAAATGATGATGAATTGGTAAGTAATATTCTCCAGAAATATGTAGATTATTATTATCAATCAAAGCATAATTAGGAATAATAGAGCCAGCAATGGTGTTTTCAATAGCCATAATGCCTTGATTACATTTATTACTCAATAAATTGTCAACTAAAATATCAAACGATAAACATTCTTCTAGTTTTATAGTGTCGTTATAATAGTTTTTAGCAACGATATGATGGTTGCTTCCTTCTATTCCTTGAATGGCTATTTTTTTCATTTAAAATTAAATCAAAAAAAAAGCCTCGATAAATTCGAGACTTTTATTAATATATGTATTTTGTTAAGTTACATTATAGCACAAAGTCTCGTTCTCTTACTAAAATAGTAAAAGTAAAAATAGAAACCTTGCCATACGTTTTGTAACATCTTGTGTATTTGTTTTTTTATAAGCGACAAATCTTAGAAATTAATTTTAAAAAAACAAATTATATTTGATAAAAATTATTAATAGCTG
Source organism: Tenacibaculum sp. (assembly GCA_020631475.1). Taxonomy (GTDB): domain Bacteria; phylum Bacteroidota; class Bacteroidia; order Flavobacteriales; family Flavobacteriaceae; genus Polaribacter. Next base: position 63,684 of record JAHDHE010000004.1, read on the forward strand.
GTGATTTAATTTTTGAAAATTCGATGGTCGTTCTGATTTTATGCATTCTACTACTAAAGAACACCTAAAAAATGTGATTAGGTTTCTAGATTTTTTTGATGATGAGTATACGGTTTTACCAGAACACGGAAATCCGTTTGTGTTAAGAAAAGCAAAGAAAGATATTATGAATGTAATTGATTGGGTTGCAATCCAAGAACAGATAATTTTATAAACTAAAAAAGCTCCTCTTAAAAAGAGAAGCTTTTTGCGGTCTGGACGGGACTCGAACCCGCGACCCCATGCGTGACAGGCATGTATTCTA
>JAHDHE010000044.1 GCA_020631475.1 Tenacibaculum sp.
GAATTTTAGAGAAAATGATTGTATTTTATACTGAAAATAAAAAGGTTACACCTATTGTTTCTATACAAAACCAAACAGTATGTTCATCTGTTTGCTCATCAAACTGTATAAAACCAAAAAATAAATGCTGTAATAAATACCAAAAAAAAGGCATCAACTGTAAGCGATGCCCTTTAACTTTTGATATTAAAATAGCTTCTTAATTACACTACTTTTAATAAGAAATAGCTCTTTTTTCCGCGTTGCAATAACACATATTTATCTGCGATTAAATCTTTTTCAGTAATCATAAAATCTTCTTTTACCTTTTCTTTATTTACTGAAACAGCATTTTCTTTTAACGCTCTTCGTGCATCTCCATTAGATTTTAAGAAACTTGTTTTTCCTGACAAGGCATCTATCATAGATAATCCTTCTGAAACATCAGACTGGGAAACTTCTGCTTGCGGAACACCATCAAACACATCTAAGAAAGTTTGCTCATCTAAACTTTTTAAATCATCAGCAGTTGATTTTCCAAATAAAATATTAGAGGCAGCAATTGCTTTATCTAATTCTTCTTTTGAGTGTACAAAAATTGTTACTTCTTCGGCTAAATTCTTTTGTAATGCTCTTTGGTGAGGTGCTTCTTTATGCTCCTCAATTAAAGCATCGATAGTTGGCTTATCTAAGAATGTGAAAATCTTAATATATTTTTCAGCATCTTCATCAGAAGTGTTTAACCAAAACTGATAAAATTTATATACTGATGTTTTATCTGCATCTAACCAAACATTTCCTCCTTCAGATTTTCCAAACTTAGAACCATCTGCTTTTGTAATTAACGGACAGGTTGCTGCATAGGCTTTTGCTTCTTTACCTACATTCATTCTACGCACTAACTCTGTACCAGTTGTGATATTTCCCCACTGATCAGAACCTCCCATTTGCAATAAACAATTGTAGTTTTTATGTAAGTGATAAAAATCGTATCCTTGAATTAATTGGTAAGTAAACTCAGTAAAACTCATACCTCCACCAGATTCACCCGAAATACGTTTTTTTACCGAATCTTTAGCCATCATATAATTTACCGTGATTCGTTTACCTACATCACGTGCAAATTCGATAAATGAAAAATCTTTCATCCAATCGTAGTTATTTACCAAAATTGGAGAGTTATCAGCTCCATTATCAAAATTTAAAAAACGAGCTAATGTTTTCTTTATTCCTGCAACATTATACGCTAATGCTTCTTCATTTAATAAATTACGCTCATCAGACTTTCCAGACGGATCACCAATCATTCCAGTAGCTCCACCAACTAAAGCAATAGGTTTATGACCTGCTTTTTCAATATGAACCAACAAAATTATAGGCACTAAACTACCAATATGCAAAGAATCTGATGTAGGATCAAAACCAATATACGCCGGAGTCATTTCTTTTTGTAATTGCTCTTCTGTTCCTGGCATAATATCGTGTATCATACCTCTCCATTGTAATTCTTCTACTAAATTCTTAGTCATTTTATTTGATTTTAAAGAGGCAAAGATAAGTTTATCAACTAAAAAAAACTAAATTCGCTTTATGATTTTAGTTACTGGTGGAACAGGTTTAGTAGGCTCTCATTTATTATATCATTTAACTCAAGAAAATGATAAAATCCGAGCTATTTATAGAACTGAAGAGAAACGTGAACATATAAAAAAAATATTTTCTTATTATACTGATGATGTTCAATATTTTTTCTCAAAAATTGATTGGATTCAAGCTGATATTACAGATGTACCTTCTCTAGAACCTGTTTTTAAAAACATTACCGAAGTATATCATTGTGCTGCATTGGTTTCTTTTAATCCTAGAGATTATAGAAAAATGCGTCAGGTAAATATTGATGGTACTGCAAATATTATAAATTTTTCTATTGAAGCTAAAGTTAAAAAATTCTGTTTTGTAAGTTCTATAGCTGCTGTTGGTAATTCTATTAATGGGAAGCCTATTACTGAAGAAAACGAATGGAATGACAATGATGAAAATCATGGGTATGCAATTACCAAATATGGTGCTGAAATGGAGGTTTGGAGGGGAAGTCAAGAAGGTTTAGATGTAGTAATCGTGAATCCTGGAGTGATTTTAGGTAGTGGATTTTGGCAAGAAGGGTCTGGTAAATTATTCACCCAAATTAATAACGGCTTCAAATTCTATACTGAAGGGGTTACGGGGTTTGTTAGCGTACAAGACGTTGTGAAATCGATGTTATTATTAATGGAATCTAACATTAAAAATGAACGATTTATTTTAGTCTCAGAAAACAAATCGTTTAAAGAAATTTTATTTGCTATTGCAGATGGATTAGATAAAAAAAGACCAACCATAAAAACAAGTAAACTGTTAACATCAATAGCTTGGAGAATAGATTGGTTTTTAACAAAAATTACAAGTAAAGAACCTTTATTAACAAAAAACTCTGCAAGATCTTCTCATAATAAATCATACTATTCATCAAACAAAATTAAAGATGTATTAAATTTTAAATTTATGCCTATTAATGATAGTATTAAACTAATAACAAAAAATTATCTATCTTAATTTTTTTAAATTAAGTTTAGGTTCTTTCAATATTTTTGAGTTTTTCTCTTCTAATTTTTCAAAAAGTAATTCTTTATCTACCTCTATTTTTTTATTCATTTGGATAGAATCCTTTGTTTGTATTTTTTCAGTATAGATCTTTTGAAGAGAATCAATATTAGATTTTACTTTATTTAATATCTCTGTATAATCTTCTATTCTAGAAGTGTAATAAGCATTACTTACATCAAAACGAGTAGTATCTATTCTGTATTTTTCGTACACATACGGAATGTAAGTTTTCTCTCTTTTTAAAAATTTATTTTTATAATTTTTAGCCGAAGATGCAATGTACATATCTGTTAAAAAAGATATCATTGTGTCTTTTGGAATTAAATTTTTAGGCTTCTTATACATAGTATTACTAGTACATGAAACTAAAAAACAGAAAATACTTATATATATAAAATGCTTCATTTATCTGTTAAAAAGTAATCTTTCTCCTTTAACTTCCTCATTAAACTGTCCTTGATTGTACATTAAGTTTCCATTTACAAAAGTATGTGTTATTTTATTTGAAAACTCCACGCCTTCAAATGGAGACCAACCACATTTGTACAATACATTTTCTTTATTTACTTCCCAAGAATTATTCGAATCTACCAAAACTAAATCTGCGTAAAAACCTTCTTTTATAAATCCACGTTTTTCTACTTTAAATAGCTTTGCAGGATTATGACACATTTTTTCTACCGCTTTTTCAATCGGTAAAACTCCTTCTTTTACTTTTTCTAAAACTGCAACAACTACATGTTGTACCAACGGACCTCCACTCGGAGCTTTTGTATAAACGTTATCTTTTTCATCTAAAGTATGTGGAGCGTGATCGGTAGCTATTACATCAATTCTATCATCTAACAAAGCTTTCCACAATCCATCTTTGTCTTTTTGAGTTTTCACAGCTGGATTCCATTTAATATGCGTTCCTTTTTTATCATAATCAGCATCTGTAAACCATAAATGGTGCACACAAACCTCAGCAGTTATTTTCTTTTCTTCTAAAGGAATATCATTTCTAAACAAATGTGTTTCCTTTTCTGTTGATAAATGAAAAACGTGTAATCTAGCTCCTGTTCTTTTAGCTAATTCAATAGCTTTTGATGATGATAAATAACATGCCTCTTCACTTCTAATAATTGGATGGTATTTTACTGGAATATCATCTCCGTATTTAGCTTTATATTCTTCAGTATTTTCTCTAATCGTTGCTTCGTCTTCACAATGTACAGAAATCAACATATCTGTTGATGAAAATATTTTTTCAAGCGTTTCTTCATTGTCAACCAACATATTTCCGGTTGATGAACCTAAAAACAATTTAATTCCAGCTACGTTTTTCGGATTCGTTTTCAACAACTCTTCTAAATTGTCATTAGTTCCTCCAAACATGAATGAATAATTAGCATAAGAAGTCTTACTTGCAATCTCAAATTTATCTTCTAACAATTCTTGAGTAGTTGCTTGCGGAACTGTGTTTGGCATTTCAATAAAAGAAGTAATTCCACCAGCAATAGCAGCTTTACTTTCTGTTGCGATGTTTGCTTTGTGTGTTAACCCTGGTTCACGAAAATGCACTTGATCATCAATCATTCCTGGTATTAAGTATTTTCCTTCTGCATTGATTACATTAACATTATCTGTAACTGTAATCTCTTCAGAAATTTGTTTAATATACTTTCCATCAATTAAAACATCGCCTTTAAAAACGTTGTTTTCGTTAACAATTGTTGCTCCTTTTATTAATGTTTTGTTCATCTTATTTTGGTAAACCGTTTAATCGCATTTTTATTACTCCAAATATAGCTTCTTTTATTATTCCTGAGCTTAATTTAGATTCTCCAAGAACTCTGTCAGTAAAAATAACTGACACTTCTTTTATGTTAAATTTATGTTTCCAAGCTTTATATTTCATTTCAATCTGAAACGCATATCCCACAAACTTTACTTTATCTAGTTGAATTTTTTCTAACACTTTTCTTTTGTAACAAACAAATCCTGCAGTAGTATCGTGAATTGGCATTCTAGTTATGAATCTAACGTATTTTGAAGCAAAATATGACAGTAAAACTCTGCTCATTGGCCAGTTTACAACATTAACTCCAACCGAGTATCTAGATCCAATAGATACATCAGCTCCTTCTTTTGCACAGGAGTTATATAGTTTAATTAAATCGTTAGGGTTGTGTGAGAAATCAGCATCCATTTCTATGATATACTCATATTTTTTATCGATTGCCCATTTGAAACCATGAATATAAGCAGTACCTAATCCGTTTTTACCAATTCTTTTTTCAATAAAAAGTTGATCTGGAAATTCGTTTTGTAATTTTTCTACAATCGTAGCAGTACCATCAGGAGAATTATCATCAACAACTAAAATATCAAATTTTTTGTCTTGATTAAAAGTTGCTCGGATAATCGCTTCTATGTTTTCTTTTTCGTTATAAGTAGGAATTATAACTAAAGCGTCTGATTTCATTTAATTTTCATATAAAACAAAGCAAAGATACACTAAATTATCACTAATTTTGTGTTAATTAAAGTATAAACAAATATTAGAATTGCAAGCAATTGAGCGCATTATAAGTTATGATAATTGGATTACTCTTGTAGTCCTATTTTCTATTATTTTGTTAGCAATACTAAAGCTTATAAAACCAAACAAGCTACTCGGACACACGTTAGCTTTTTTTACTCCTGGTTATTTTCAAAAGAAAGCTGATGATAATGCTTCTTTTTACAGTTCTTTTAATCTGGTTTTGTTTTTATTTACCTCTATTACACTGTCATTATTTTTTTTCTTGGTTGTACCACAGCATTATGAAAAAACTTTTTTTTATTTCTTAATTATACTCTCTTTTATCATTGTTTATTTATTTAGTAGACAAATTTTAGATCGTACTTTTTCTAATATTCTTGGGCTCTCCATCATCACTAAATATTTTATTATTTCAAAATCTGGTTACCTAAGTTCATTAAGTTTATTACTGTTTCCTTTTATTATTTTAAAGCTGTATGCTATTGATAGCACCTTTTTTTTAATTAGCATTTTTGCTATCTTATTTATTTTCAGAGCTTTTTTAATTCTTAAAAACAACAAAAAACTAGTAATAAGGAAGTTGTTTTATTTTATTTTGTATTTTTGCACCCTTGAAATAGCACCGCTATTAATTCTTTATAAAACAACAACTACGTAATAAAGAGAAAGTTTATGAAAGTGAAAACTATTTTAGTATCTCAACCAGCTCCTAAAACGGAAACATCACCTTATTTTGATTTAGCCGAAAAACAAAAAATAAAAATTGATTTTCGTTCTTTTATCCATGTTGAGGGGATTCCTGTGAAAGAAGTTAGAACTCAAAAAATAGATTTAAATAATTATACTGCGATTATTTTAACAAGTAGAAACGCTGTAGACCATTTTTTTAGAATTGCTGAAGAAATGCGTTTTACTGTTCCTGATGACATGAAGTATTTTTGTCAATCAGAAGCTGTAGCTTTTTACTTACAAAAATATGTAGTGTATAGAAAACGTAAAATTTATGTTGGTAACAGAACGTTTCCTGAGCTAACTAAGCTAATAAAGAAGCATAAAGACGAAAAATTCTTACTTCCATCATCTGACAAATTAAAAGATTTAATTCCTAATGAATTAGATAAATTAGGAGTAGATTGGAAAAGAGCTGACTTATATAGAACAGTAGTTAGTGATTTATCAGACTTAGAAAATGTGTTCTACGATGTATTAGTATTCTTTAGTCCTTCTGGAATTGATAGTTTATTTAAAAACTTTCCTAATTTTAAGCAAAACAATACTCGTTTAGCTGTTTTTGGAAACAGTACAATAAAAGCTGTTGAAGATAGAGGTTTACGTGTAGATATTGCTGCACCAACACCAGAAACACCATCTATGACAATGGCTTTAGAAAAATACATTAAAGAAATAAGTAACAAAAAATAAATTAATAAAAACCGAGAAGTAATTACTTCTCGGTTTTGTTTTTATCATAAACTACCTTATACAAATGTTACATTAGTAGCACTGGTATAAGGTTTTATTTTTTACTTTTATAATCAAACAATATGTATGTAAAATGGATAAATACATTAACCTTATAAAAAACTCCTATTCTGATTATTGGAACTACATTAAACAATCTGTTTTAATGGAATTGAGTTGGGAAAATTATTTTTATGGGTTAATTATTATATCGTTAATCGTTTGGTGCTTAGAAATAATATTTCCTTGGCGTAAAAATCAACCCATTTTTAGAAAAGATTTTTGGCTAGATACATTTTATATGTTTTTCAATTTTTTCTTATTAAATCTAATTATTTTAATAGCTCTTTCAAATACAACTGCTGAATTATTTAACGATGTTTTAAATAGTATTGGCTTATCTATCACAAACTTTCAGTTATTCGATATTAATACTTTTCCATATTGGTTGCGCTTATTTATCTTTTTTATAATTATTGATTTTGTACAATGGTTTACACATACATTATTACATAAATATGAGTTTTTATGGAATTTTCACAAAGTACATCACTCGGTTAAACAAATGGGATTTGCTGCTCACTTACGTTATCATTGGATGGAACCTATAGTTTACAATTCAATGAAATATATTCCGCTTGCAATTATGGGAGGATTTACTGCGCAAGATGTTGCCGTTGTTCATTTTTTTAACATCACTATTGGGCACCTAAACCATGCTAATATTAATTGGGATTATGGCTGGCTAAAATATGTTTTAAACAATCCGAAAATGCATATTTGGCATCATGCTAAAGACCTTCCAGAAGAAAGAAAAAAAGGGGTGAATTTTGGAATTACACTAAGCATTTGGGATTATCTTTTCAAGACAAACTACATACCTCATAACGGACGAGATATTGAAATAGGTTTTAATGGTGATGAAAAATTTCCAAAGAACTTTATTAACCAAGAATTGTATCCTTTAAATAAAAGAGATTAAAAATACTGACCTAAACCAAATACAATTCCTTTAGATGAGTTTGGTGTTAATCCATGTCCGTAGTCTATTCTAAAAATGGCATTAAATACTTTCTTATTTATAAATCGCAATCCAACTCCCGAATAAATTCTTACATTTTCACTATCTATAAAATCACTTAAATTTCCTCCTGGGTTTCGCCAAGTACCAGCATCAATAAAAGTATTCGTTTGTACTGCTAACCAATTATTTTCATAAAAAGTATGCCTATATTCTGTATTCCAAACGACACTTCCTGTTCCTCTATCTACCAATATTCCTACACCTCTTAAATTCACATTATTATCTAATGCAAAAGGAGAGAAAGGACTTTTTATATTTGATGATAAACCTAAACGCAATCTATTAGCCCAATTACCTTTTTTACCAATTCGTTTATAATAAAAGAAATCATTCCAAAATATTAAAAAATCATCTTGATATTTATTTTTTGAAGTTGTTACATACTGACCGTAAAATTGACTCTTAAATCCGCTTATATATTGATAATGATAATCTAATTTATCGTACGTATAAATAAGTTTTAGTAATTTTTTATTTAAATCTAAATTTTCATCTATTTCATCAGGAATGTTCCCTGACAAATAATCATATTTTTCTCTAAAAAAATTGATTCCGAACTGTAATTGATGCTTAAAATTTATTTGATACAACGCTAAAGCTTCGTATGAGATGTTTTGATATTTATAATTCGCTGTTTGATCTTCAAAATACAAAGGTTCTTCACTCACCCAGTTTTGATGATGCAATGCAATTCCCCATTTTCTTGAAAATAGTGTTGGTGCTCTAAAATTAATTCCATAAGAATTAAATCCATTATTTTGATAAAAACCACCAAAAGCAATATTTCTACCTAAAAAATTATAATCATTTATTCCCAGTTTGTATGCGAATCTTCTATTTGTCGTAGTCCAAAAATTTACTTCGGGAATTATTGTAAAATTCTCTTCTATATTTATAAACACATTGTATTTATTTTCATGAGAGTGAAAAACTTGAAAATAGGCGTGAGAAATTGCTGGTAAACGTTTTAATCGTATGATGTCATTTTTTAAAATAATTGAATCTAAGACAACATTATTCTTAGTTTCTATTATTTTTTTAATTTCTGAAATCTTCGTTTTTTTTGCGCCTCTTATTTTCACATCCATAACAATTTGTTCTTGTGAAAAAGAATTAACACATAATATAAATGCAATAAAAAATAGTAAAAATCTTTTCATTACTTACTATATAATATTTTTAACAATTCTTCTGTTGGTTTATTCTGAGGTGTAAATCTATTATTATTACTTCCTCCAACTTTATCATGATCAACAAACCATTTCCAAATAAAACCACCAGCAAACCAATCTTCTTTCCAAAACTGATTATAAATTGCTTGTGTAGCCTTTTTTTGATTTTGAAGATTTACAGCTCCTTCAATTCTATTCGAATTCCATGGTTCTTTTCCTGTAAAATCAACACTTCTATAACCGTATTCTGTAAATAAAACAGGTTTATTTACCGCTTCCCTAACTTTAACAATTTCTTGTTTATGTTTTTGCCAACCAAATTCAAATTCTTTAAGCGTTGGTGATTTTTTATTACTTAAAGGAAAATATGCGTCAATACCTATATAATCTACATCTTTCCAAAAAGGAACTCGTTTAAATTCATCCCAATTAGCAGCATATGTTAATTTACCTGAATATATTTTTCTAATTTTTTTAATTAAACTTTTCCAAAAATCAGGACGATTTTCAATAAACTTTTCTAACTCTGTCCCAATACATAAAATTGGTGCTTTAATACTTTCTGCGGTTTTAGAAAAATTTAAAATAAATTCTTCATAAGTACTTTCTAATATTTTCCAGTTCTCTTCAGAAGTCATTTCAATTGTTCCAGTATACTCTCCATTCCAAACCCAAATTTGCGGTTTCACCATTACCCTGATTCCTGCTTTTTCAAACTCTTTGGCATATTGTTGTAGTCCTTCGTTAGTTTCTCCAAACCATTGTCCTTTTTCGTTAAATCTAATCTTAGGTGATGATATACTTTTTATAAAACCAAAAGGCATCAGCGCTACATAGTTCGCTGACACCTTTTTTACGGGGTTAATATGTTTATTGTTTATTGCCTTTCCTGAAGCAACAAAACTAACACCATTAATTTTTTGAGTTTGACTTGTACACGAAAAGCACAATAAAAAAACAATAAGGAGCTGTAATATTTTCATAACTCCTAATTTACATCTTTTTAAAATAATGCTCTTAATCCTATGCTATAAGTTTCACCTAACCCTTGAAAGTTAAATCCTCTTACAATATTACTATACAAAACTTCTAAATTTAAAACATCTGTAAGTTGATACTTACCGCCAAAACCTAAGGCTGTATTGTCTTGTTCAAAATCACCAAAACGTTGAGAGTGTTGTACAAAACCTAAAACAGTAGATTTATCACTTGGAAAGTAACTCATAAAAACTCCTGGTGCTATTAAAAAAGTGTTGTTAGCAAAACTTTTTTCATCTCCAAAACCATATTCTGTGTTCAACTCTGTAAAAAGTTGCCAATCTCCACCTTCAAAAGTATAATCATAGAAAAATCTGTTTTGAAAAGACCAAGCAGTTTGATCTAAATAACCATCAGTATTAGTTTTCTCATCACCTTTTTCTAATAAAGGAATATGTATCGCACTTTGAATAGAAAAATTACTTACACTTTTAAAAGGTTGAAATTTTATAGATGGCGCAATAGAACTGATTCCTTTTCTATCTGAACTAGTATCTTCTAAACTAAAAACAGAAAGAGCTTGTCTTCCTTTAAATGTATTAGAACGAAACTCAATAATAGCACCCACATTAAACCTAGAATTTTCAGAAACTCCTGTAAACACTTCTAAAGTAGAAGTAAAAAAATTCTCTCTAGCAATATCTTTTGATTTACTACTGTTTTCACCCGTAGCTTTCGTTTGTGTATACAAACCATTAAAAAACTTAATATCCCA
>JAHDHE010000045.1:0-3631 GCA_020631475.1 Tenacibaculum sp.
GCTAATACATTATTACCTTGTTTTGCAAAATGTTGCGCTAATTCAAAACCAATTCCTCGACTGGTTCCTGTAATTACGATATTCTTCATTAAAATCAATAAATTAAAAGAAGCAAGCTACTTAATTTTTCATACATTTATAAATCTAAATTAATTTTTTATCATGAAGAAAATCAATCTTTTAATAATACTTTTATTCTCGGTGTCAATATCTTTTAGTCAAACAACTCATATACTTTGCGGAAAACTAATAGATACAGAAAAAGGAATCATAAAAGAAAAACAAACAATAGTCGTAAAAGGAAATAAAATAACACATCTTTATAACGGTTACGTCATACCAAGAGGAGGAGACATTGTAGTTGTAGATTTAAAAGATAAAGTTGTAATGCCTGGGTTAATTGATATGCATGTGCATATTGAACAAGAGTTTGATAGAAAAACAAGATTAAATCGATACATATTAAACGAGTCTGACATTGCATTTAATTCTGTTGGTTTTGCTAAAACAACTTTACTAAAAGGGTTTACTACGGTTCGTGATTTAGGTGGAACGGGAGTTAATATTTCGATACGAAAAGCTATTGATGCTGGTAAAATTCCAGGACCAAGAGTTTTTACAGCAGGTAAATCACTAGCAACTACTGGTGGACATGCAGATCCTACAAACGGAAGTAGTAGAAAATTAGTAGGTAATCCAGGTCCAAAAGAAGGAGTAGTGAATTCAGTTGAAGATGCTAAAAAAGCAGTGCGTCAACGTTATAAAAACGGAGCAGATTGTATTAAAATTACTGCAACTGGTGGTGTTTTAAGTGTTGCTAAAAGCGGAGATAATCCTCAGTTTACTATCGAAGAGGTGAAAGCAATTTGTGATACAGCTAAAGATTACGGAATGCACGTAGCTGCTCATGCACATGGTGATGAGGGAATGCAGCGAGCAATTATTGGAGGTGTAAAAACGATTGAACACGGAACGTATATGAGCGACAAAACGATGGAGTTGATGAAAAAGCACAATGCATACTTGGTTCCTACAATAACTGCAGGTAAAGAAGTAGAAGAGAAGGCGAAAATAAAAGGGTTTTATCCAGATATTGTTGTGCCTAAAGCATTAGCAGTTGGCCCTCAAATTCAAGGAACGTTTGCAAAAGCGTATAAAAAAGGAGTAGGAATTGCATTTGGTACCGATGCGGGTGTTTTTAAGCATGGTAATAACGGTAAAGAATTTGGTTATATGGTTGAAGCTGGCATGCCAGCCATGGAAACTATTCAATCTGCAACTACTACCAATGCTAAAATTTTAAAGATGGAAAATGAAATCGGACAAATTAAAGTAGGTTTTTTAGCTGATATTATTGCAGTAGATGAAGATCCTACTAAAAATATAAACACGATGGAAAATGTTGTTTTTGTTATGAAAAACGGAAAGGTGTACAAAGAAAAATAATTTCAAAAAAAAAGTAACAAAACTTATATAAGAGCTACTAATAAATAGAAGTAATTTTTTATGGTTTGAATATGTACACAAAAATTAATTTACAGAGTAATTTAATAGTTTTCGGAATTCCTTTATTGATGATTTTATCACTTGTCGCTGTGGTAAAATCATCTTTTTTTATACCTACACTTTCTCCGTTTGTTATTATAGATTTTCTAATAACAATACCTTTAGTTTATTTCTTTTTAATCAGAAAAAAGAAGCTAACAAATAAAACCACAATTACTGTTGCGTTTTTAGGATTAGCAATTGCAAGTGTTATTCTCCCAAAAGAAAATCAATGGTTATTATCACAAGTAAAAGTATATTTATTGCCTTTAGTAGAATTATTTTTAGTTGGTTTTGTAGTAGTTAAAGGAAGAAAAATAATTAAAGAGGTTAAAAAAAACAGGAATAAATCTATTGATTTTTTTGATGTTATGCAGCAAGTTTGTAATGATATTTTACCTCTTGGTATTGGAAGTGTTTTCGCATCAGAAATTTCTATGATTTATTATGGATTGTTTAATTGGAAAAAGAAAACACTTCAAAAAAATGAATATAGTTATCATAAAGAAAGTACAGCTGTAAGTGTTATACTTGGTTTTTTGCTAGTGGTAGTTGTAGAAATGTTTGTTACTCACACTATGATGAAACAAGGAAATGTACAAGGTTCATTTATTTTAGGTGTTTTAAGCGCATACACAGCTTTACAAGTAATCGCCGTTTTACGTTCTTTAATTAAAAGACCCGTTTTTATTGATGTAGAGAATGAACAATTAATCCTAAAATTCGGAATTTTAGCGAATGCAACCATTCCTTTCAGTAAAATAAAAGAGGTAGAATTAACAGTAAAAGAACTACCAGAAAAAACTACAATAAAATATTTTTCTCCTTTAGGAAGTTCAGGAGGGCATAATTTAGTGTTACATTTAACAGAAGAAATTAAGTTTAATAGTTTTTACGGAATTTCTAAAAAAGCAACCTCTTTAGCGGTTTTTATAGATCTTAAAAATGAATTTAAACAAAATTTAGAGCAATATATTTAAAATTCTATATGCTGATAAGCTCCAATATCTGGGTTTGTAGTTCTATTTATGCCTAAAATATCTTCAGAAACTGATGAAGCTTTGGCTTTATTTATAGCGTCACTTTCTTTACCAATAATAAAATCGTTTTTAGATGTATCTCTAAAATTTGGATTCCCATTTAAAATAATGTTTTGATAATGAGAAGTGTCCTCAAAATTTAACTCATTATTGTTCGCAAATGAATTGTTGAAGTCGTTAAATTGGATTAAACAGTTGTCTACATTATAATTAAAAGAATTTCCATCAATTTTATCTAAAACAAATTCAACGTTATTATTTCCTTCAATAATACAGTTTGAAAAATTAGCAGCTGTTAAATCTCTTGTTATGGTTTTCTCGACATTATTGTTGTCAAGGTAGGTAAAATGATTATTTACAACCACAGTTGGTAGTTGACGTAAACTGTTATTCCAATAATTAGCAAAAGTACTATGTGTAAAATTGTAAGTCCCGCCAAAAGTACAGGCTAATGACGATTGTCCTGCATTACCAATTACTAGATTTTCTCCAGAAATATTGGCGTTCCTAGCAAGAATACCATAAATAGAACTATTGTAGATTTCAGCATTTTTAATGTTAAGAGTGGGAGTAGTTGTGTTTTCATTATCATCTACTAAAAGCCCCACTGTTCCGTTTTTAATTATGGTGTGGTTAATTTCATTTCTGCTATCTTCTCTTAGTAAAATATAGCCCCATTGCCCAGGTATTTCGCTAAATCGATGTTCTAATCGGTCGCCTTCAAAGACCACTTTTTTATCTAACGTTCCGTTAACTTTTAAGCTTCCTTTTTTATCAATAATTAATCCTGAATTTTTATGAAAATGTATTTTAGCTCCTGCATTGATTGTTAAAATTTTGTCTGATGCAACTGCCGCGTACCCATATATAACATAAGGTTTTTCGTTAGTGAAAGTTAATTCAGCATCCGTTAAAAAACGTCCTTGTAGCTCAGTTTTTTTACCATCGATGGTCAAGGTTTCAATCCCCATGCTATTTTTTGAAGGGAAAATGAAATTTGCATCTTTAACTAGTGTAACTAAATCGACATCTTGCTGATTATTTCC
>JAHDHE010000045.1:3731-8812 GCA_020631475.1 Tenacibaculum sp.
TCAAATAATTTACCCCAATGCTTTCCTGTAACAAATAAACGATTGTTTTCTTTGTCATAAGCAATTCCGTTTAAAACATCGTCACTAGGTTCTAAGTTCTGCTCTTTAGCTACGATGTCTCTTAAGCCATTTAAATTAGCAACACCTTCAACAACACCTGTTTCTGGATTGATAATTACGATTGAGTTTTGCTGCCATTTATTTGCATATATTTTTTCGTTAATTAATTCAATTTCATTTAAATTATCAACAGGATATTTGTTTGTGTAAACCTGAACGTTTCTTTTTTCAGACTGATTTTTAGCATCCAAAAACCAAATTTTATTTGTTCCGTCAGATTTTATTAATTCAGTATCATTATGAGTTAACCCCCAACCTTCGTTACTATTATTGTAATCAAATTCTCCATTTTGTTTAAAAGTATCTAAATCGTAAACAAAACCTTTGCGAGCTTGCCATGTTAACCAATAAATTTTATTGTTAAAAATAGTCATTCCTTCTCCAAAGTATTTTTTATCTAAATCTATTTTTTGTAAAACTTCACCAGTTTTTAAATCTACTTTTCTTAAACTTGACTGACCTCTACGTCCAGTGGTTTCATATAAAAAACCATGTTTATATTCTAACCCTTGTGTGTAAGCGTCTTTATCATGAGGAAAAGTATTAACGATTTTATAAGAATATACAGCAGGAGCATCTTTTGCTAATATTTCAATAGAGTTATTAATTTTTTTAGATTTATTAGGATAAAAAGCCAATGCGGTAACAGCGTGTTTACCAACACCAAAATCAACAGTATTTATAGCAACACTAGTTTCATTTTTGTTAACACGTTTTTTGTCTACAAATAAATGAACAGAATCAATTTTATCACCTTTAAGTTGCTCAAATTTAATTGCAGCCTTTTTTCCTAAAGTAGTTTTTTTAGAGGTATTTAACTTAAATTTGTATCCAGCATCGCTGCAAGAAGTAATCGTTATAATTGATAAAGCTAAAGCAAAGTATGTATAAACACGCATATTTTATAGTTTGATTTCTAATTTATTCGTTTTCACTACAAATTAAAACAATTTATTTGTTTGAAAATTAAAAAATATGGTTAAATTTGCAGCCTCAAACAGCTGAAAATATTTTTTAGTGTAAAAACTTACCAATTTTACAACGTTTGTTAAATAATTAAAACAATATTTAAAAGTCATTTAAGATGCAAAAAGGAATACATCCAGAAAATTATAGAATGGTAGCTTTTAAAGATATGTCTAACGGAGATGTATTTTTAACACGTTCAACTGCTAACACTAAAGAAACTTTAGAGGTAGAAGGAGTTGAGTATCCATTAATCAAATTAGAAATCTCAAGAACTTCTCACCCTTTCTATACAGGTAAGTCTAAGTTAGTTGATACTGCAGGACGTATTGATAAGTTCAAAAACAAATACGCGAAATTCAAAAAGTAATTTTAAGTATATACAATATCTAAAAGCTCTGACAAATGTTAGAGCTTTTTTTATGCCAAAAATCTTGTATTTTAGCCAGTAAAATTCACAAAAATGAGAGATACTATTTTAGCTGTTATTATTGTTGTTAATGTTTTATGCGGAGTGTTAGCATATTTTATTCCTGATATTGGAAATTACATTTTATTAACAATTGCAACAGCGGTAACGATATTAGCAATATATGATGCTTTTATTCAGAAAAAGCATTCGTTAATGCGTGCTTTTCCTGTAGTTGCTCGATTACGATGGGTTTTTGAAGAAGAGAGAGAAAAAATTCAGCAATATTTTATTGAAGATGATTTAAATGGTACACCAATTAATCGTGAAAAAAGAAGTATTGTATATCAGCGTTCAAAAAAAGAAATAGAAACGATTCCTTTCGGAACTCAACATAATGTATATGAGAAAGGATATGAATTTGTAAAACATTCGCTGTTTCCAAAAGATCATCATCATATTGAGGGAGAAAAGGTATTAATAGGTTCTGATAAATGTACTCAGAAGTACAATACCTCAATTATTAATATTTCAGCAATGTCTTTTGGTTCGTTGAGTAAAAATGCTATTATGGCATTAAATCAAGGAGCAAAAATGGCTGGATTTGCACATAATACTGGCGAAGGAGGAATTTCACCTTATCACTTACAAGGGGGGGATTTAATTTTTCAAGTAGGTACAGGATATTTCGGGGCAGGAAAATCTGTGGAAGGAAAACGTGTTTTTGATGATGAAATTTTTAAAGCAAATGCTATTTGTCCAGAAGTAAAAATGATTGAAATTAAATTTTCGCAAGGAGCTAAACCTGGTCACGGAGGAATTTTACCTGCAAAAAAAAATACAGAGGAGATTGCGAAAATTAGATCTGTAGAGCCACATACTACAGTTGATTCGCCGCCAAGTCATTCGGCATTTTCAAATTTAGATGAGATGATTACTTTTATTCAAAGAGTTCGAGATTTAGCAGAAGGAAAACCAGTGGGAATTAAATTTTGTGTTGGTGATAACGACGAAATAGAAGCAATGATTAAAGCTTTTGCAGAGGCAAACAATTATCCAGATTTTATTGCTGTCGATGGTGGAGAAGGAGGTACTGGAGCAGCACCTTTAGAGTTTTCTAATTATATAGGTACACCGTTGTTGGAAGGGTTGGTTTTTGTAAATAAAACCTTAAAAAAATATAATTTAAAAGATCAAATAAAAATTATAGCAAGCGGTAAAGCAATTGATGCTTTTGATATTGTAAAATATAAAGCTTTAGGTGCTGATGTAATTGCGATGGCACGTAGTTTTATGTTAAGTATTGGTTGTATTCAAGCTCGCGAGTGTAATTTAGATACTTGTCCTGTAGGTGTTGCAACACAAAATGAAGATTTGGTTGAGGCGTTAGTTGTAGGTGATAAAAATATTCGCGTTAAAAATTACCATAATAAAACAATTGCAGCTGTTAAAGAAGTTGTTGCAGCGATGGGGAAAAACTCTATTTCTGATGTAGAAGCAAAACATATTTTTAGAAGAAATAAAGCAGGAGATATTAATTCGTTAGATGTTATTTACGGTCTAAAAGAAGAAAGTTTTGTTAGTTAAATGGATACAAAAATTGAAATCAATTCGAAGGAGTATCAATTAGCGCGTTATCCGAAAACTGTTGATAAATCATTACGTGCTTGGAGTAATGCTGAATTATTGGTGTTAGATTATATAGTTGATAAAAAAACTGAAAACATTCATTTGTTTAATGACCGATTTGGAGTTTGGAACTGCGCTTTAAACGATAAAAAATTAGTTACAGTTTGGACCTACGCAAGTCAGCAAAAAGCAATTGAGCAAAATTTAAAATTGAATAATTTTTCTGATGAGGTAAATTATAAAACACCACTAGAAGATTTAAATAAAGTAGATTTGGCTTTATTAAAAATTCCAAAATCGTTAGAGTTGTTTGAGTTGTTTTTACAGCAAATTCATAAAGCTGCAAATGATAAAACTGAAGTTGTTTGCGGATTTATGACCAAACACTTTTCGGCTTCTTACTTAAAAATTGTGGAACAGTATTTTAATGTTGTTCAACAATCTAAAGCATGGAAGAAAGCAAGATTACTTGTGTTAGAACAACCAAAGAAAATAGTTGAGTATAAAGAGTTGGTTAATACAATTAATTGGAAAGATAATTCGATTAAGCAACACTACGGTGTGTTTTCTTCAGGAAAAGTAGATATTGGTACCCAGTTTTTTTTGGAGCATTTAAATGTTAAAGAAGATGAGCTAAATATATTAGATGTAGCTTCTGGTAACGGTGTAATTGCTTTAGAGGCTTTTAATCTAAATCCTAATTCTAATGTTACTTTAATTGATGATTTTAATTTAGCAATTGCTTCATCGCAACTTAATTTAAAAGATAAAAAAGCAAATTTTATTTGTGCTGATAATTTAAATGATGTTGAAAAGAATAGTTTTGATTTGGTGGTATCCAATCCTCCGTTTCATTTTGAACACGAGAATAATATTGAAGTTGCGTTGAATTTGTTTAAAGGTGTGCAAAATTGCTTAAAAATTAATGGGCGCTTTCTTTTGGTTGCAAATAAGCATTTAAATTATAAGACTCATTTAGGTAAACTTTTTAATGAGGTTATAGTTGTGGATTCTAATAAAAAGTTTGAAATAATTGAGTGTTCTTAGATTGTTACTCCTGTATTTTTGAACTTGCATACTAAAAAAACTTCTTTAATAAAAAAAAAGTAATAAAAACTTACAAACACATGTTAATAAGTTTTATATTCGCCGATTAATTAATATTTTTTTATCATTAGATAAATAAAATATTTGTTTGGTAACCCCCAAATCCCCTATAGTATGATTTTAAAGAAGGATAAAATCAAAGAAGAAATCCAAGATGTGTTATTGAGATTTCCTAAAGTTGATATACTTGAGCAAAGAATAGATCAAGTAAATGATGTGTTAAAAGAAAAAAGAACATATTTTTTAGAGAAATCTAACAAAGAGATGTTAAAAATTTATTTTACAGATCATACAGGTTTAAGAATAGTAGAAACTGCTATTTGGACAGTTTTAGAAAATGCTATTATACTTAAAAATACAAGAATTGTACCTTTGGGTAACATTGTTGCAGTAGCTTAAAAAAAAAATAAAACCACAATCATTACGATTGTGGTTTTTATTTTTGAAATTAATTGGTTTATATGTAATCTTCAATTGGATTACAAGAGCAAATTAAGTTTCTGTCTCCAAAAGCATCATCAACTCTACGTACAGAAGGCCAAAATTTATTGTCGGCAATATATTCTAAAGGAAATGCAGCTTGCTTACGTGTATATGGTAACGTCCATTCATCTGCAGTAAGCATCTCTTGTGTGTGCGGTGCATTTTTTAAAGGATTGTTTGCGTTTTCTTTTGTTGCTTCAGAAATTTCTTTGCGAATAGAGATCATTGCATCACAAAAACGATCTAATTCTGCAATACTTTCAGATTCTGTAGGTTCAACCATAATAGTTCCAGCTACAGGAAAAGAAACGGTTGGTGCGTGGAATCCGTAATCCATTAAACGTTTTGCGATATCAACTACTTCAAT
>JAHDHE010000045.1:8912-10569 GCA_020631475.1 Tenacibaculum sp.
CCAGGTCCACCACCACCATGTGGTATTGCAAAAGTTTTATGTAGGTTTAAGTGACAAACATCAGCGCCAATAGTAGCAGGATTTGTTAATCCAACCTGTGCGTTCATATTTGCACCATCCATGTAAACCTGTCCGCCATTATCATGGATAATTTGCGTAATTTCTTTAATTTCTTTTTCATACACACCATGTGTAGAAGGGTAGGTGACCATTAAGGCAGAAAGATTTTCTTTGTGTAATTCTGCTTTTTCACGTAAATCATTTACATCAATATTACCGTTTTCTGCGGTTTTTGTAACTACAACCTTCATTCCAGCCATTACTGCAGACGCAGGATTGGTTCCGTGTGCAGAAGCAGGGATTAAACAGATATTTCTGTTGGTGTCACCATTAGCTTCATGATATGCTCTAATAGTCATTAAGCCAGCAAATTCTCCTTGAGCGCCAGAGTTTGGTTGTAAAGAAGTACCTGCAAAACCTGTAACAACATTTAATTGATGTTCTAAATTTTTCAAAACAGTTTGATATCCTTCAGCTTGATTCAACGGTACAAACGGGTGAATGTTTCCCCAGTTTGGATTACTCAATGGTAACATTTCAGAAGCAGCGTTTAATTTCATCGTACATGATCCTAAAGAAATCATAGAATGATTTAATGCTAAATCTTTACGTTCTAATTTTTTAATATAACGCATCATATCTGTTTCCGATTGATACGTGTTAAATACTTCATTATCTAAAAATGAAGTGTTTCTTTTTATAGTGTCTGGAATTACATCCGAAGAAATAAATTCTGTTATAGTAATGTCTTGTACATTAAAAGCTTGTTCAAAACAATCTACAATTGCATTAATTTCTTTTAAGCCAACAGTTTCGTTTACAGAAATAGAAATAGTATCGTTATCAATATAATTAAAGTTGATTCCGTTTGCTTCGGCAATAGGTTTTAAAATATTAGCTTCAACTTTTACAGTAATAGTATCAAAATATGCTGAGTTGGTCTGTTTGAAACCTAAACTATTTAACGCTTTTGCTAATGTGTTAGCTGAAGAATGTACTTTATCTGCTATGTATTTAAGTCCGTCTTTACCATGGTATACTGCATACATACCAGCCATAACAGCTAATAAAACTTGTGCAGTACATATGTTAGATGTTGCTTTTTCGCGTTTAATATGTTGTTCGCGAGTTTGTAAAGCCATACGTAAAGCACGACCTCCATCTACATCTTTAGTAACACCAATAATACGTCCTGGTATACTACGTTTGTATGCTTCTTTAGTAGCAAAGTATCCTGCATGCGGGCCTCCATATCCTAAAGGGATACCAAAACGTTGTGTAGTACCTACAACAACATCTACTCCAAATTCAGCAGGAGCTTTTAATTTTACTAATGATAAAATATCGGCAGCAACAGCTACTTTTATATCGTTAGCATTTGCTTTTGCAACAAAATCTGTATAATCGTATACTTCACCGTATTTTCCTGGGTATTGTAAAATAGCTCCAAAAAAATCTTCAGAAAAATTGAAATCTTGGTGATTTCCGATTACTAATTCAATATTTATAGGTATTGCACGTGTTTGTAAAACTGATAAAGTTTGCGGTAATATTTCTTCAGAAACAAAAAACTTATTCGCGCCAGCTTTTTTCTTAG
>JAHDHE010000046.1 GCA_020631475.1 Tenacibaculum sp.
ATAGCAATGGCTTTTTTTTTGAGAAAATAAAATGTAGTTTTGGTTTCAGTGAAAAAAATCTATAATTTATTCTTGTTAGTATTTTTATTTGTTAACCAACAAATAAAAGCTCAACATCCTGTTTATACCCATTTAACAGAGAAAGATGGGCTGCCTGATATTGAATTTTACAGTATAGTAGAAGATGATAAAGGTTTTATATGGTTAGGAGCAGATAAAGGACTTTTTCGTTATGATGGAAAAGAATTTAAAAATTACACACATCCGGAGAAGAGAGGATTATCAGTTTTTGGATTAAAACTAGATAATAAAGGTAGAGTTTGGTGTAACAATATTTCTGGTCAAGTTTTTTATGTAGATAATGAAGGATTAAAACTTTTTAAAGATTTTAAGAAAGAAGTTAATGGGCAATTAGCTGCTTTTTCTTTTTTTAAAAATGATTTAATTATAAGTACCTATAGTGGAGTTTATCAAGTAAATAAAACTAATTTAAAGCAAAAAAGAATATCTACAAATCAAGTGCATTTTCAACCTTTTTATGTTAAAAAAGACACTGTAATATCTGTTAATGATTATAAAGT
This sequence comes from Tenacibaculum sp., assembly GCA_020631475.1. GTDB lineage: Bacteria > Bacteroidota > Bacteroidia > Flavobacteriales > Flavobacteriaceae > Polaribacter. Next base: position 582 of record JAHDHE010000046.1, read on the forward strand.
TAAAATAAAGCCTAACAATACTAAGCAATTCGAAAAATATGATTTAAGTACATATAAAAAGTATGAACTAAATAAATGGGATATTTTTTCATTTAGAAATAAAACTTTTTTATATGCACATAATACTAATGATTTAGAGGTTAAGCCTAAACTTTTTTACGAACAGAAAGAAGGAATAAAGGAAATAAAATTACCAAAAGAGTTAGAAATGAACATCGTTATTCAATTTTATGTAGAGAATGATGTTTTATGGATATGTACTAAAAAAGGAGTGTTTGTTTACGATTTGGTTAATAATAAATTATCCTTAAAAGAAACCTATTTTAAAGGAAAAGAAGTTAGCGGAATTTTAAAAGATAGAAATAATAACTATTGGTTTACTACACTAAGAAGTGGTGTTTACATAATTCCTAACCTGCATATAAAAAAATATAAAATTGAAGAAGAAAAAATCAATATAAGTGCGATGAGTCGTACAGGAGATAATTCTTTAATTATAGGTTCAACAAAAGGAGATTTAGGTTTTTTAAATATTAAAAACAATGAACTAAAATTTACCAAAAACTATAATCAAAAGGTTTACTCAATTTGCGATAGTAAAGATAAAACTTATATAAGTTTAAACAGTGAGTCTTTAATATTTGATAAAAAAAGTAATAATTTTAATGACGATAGATTTTGTTCTAACGCAAAAGATTTATCTTTTATAGATGAAAACAATGTATTGTATGCTTCTCATGGTTCAGCAACTATTATAAATATTAATAATAAAAATGTTGTTCTTTTAAAAAAAATAAGAGCTTATACTACTTATTATAGTCGTGATAAAAAAGAAATATATGTAGGCTATGTTGATGGTGTAGAAATGTATGATGAGAATCTAAAACCATCAGAATTATTATTTAACAACAAACCTATTTTTGCAATAGATATTGATGAAACTACCGATGGCACAATATGGATATCTACTTTTAAAGATGGAATTATTGGTGTTAAAAATGGAGTTCCTATTGTAAATTATACAACAAAAAATGGCTTACTTTCAAATCGTACAGGAAAAATAAAAGGAGACGGAACAACGCTATGGTTAACCACCCAAAAAGGTTTACAATCATTAAATACCAAAACAGGTGAGTTTAAAAACTTAACTCAAAAAGATGGTATAAATTCATTTAATATAACAGAAATAGTTCCTTATAAAAAAGACCTATTTTTTAGCTCTAATAAAGGGTTGTTTAAAGTAAACAAAGAGCAAGTTTTTAAAGAAAGAAATATTTCTAATTTTTATTTTACTTCTATTTTTATAAATGATAAAAAAGTAGAAGAAAAAAACACATATGAGTTAACATCAGATACAAAAAAAATAAAATTCAACTTTCATACCAACGGTTTTTTAGCGGAAAACAATGTTGTTTATCAATATAAACTGATCAGCAATTCAGAGACAGAATACTGGAATTTAATAGATAAAGGAGTATCTCAAATTACATTTAATAACCTAGCTGCAGGAAATTATACTTTAAAAATAAAAGCCACAGAAATAAACAGTAAAAAAGAAACTAAAGAAAGAGTAATAAAATTAATAATAAAGTTGCCATTTTATAAAGAATGGTGGTTTTTACTAACATCAATATTTTTTTCATTTTTACTTACGTTGTTCTTTTTTACCAAAAGGATAGACCGCATAGAGGCTAAGCAAAAAGAAGCTGTTGAAAAAGAAAGAATGCAAAAGCAGCTAATATCCTCGAAATTAGAAAGTCTTCAATCGCAGATGAATCCTCATTTCACATTTAATGCATTAAACTCAATTCAAAACTTAATATTAAAAGATAATAAGTACGAAGCCTACGATTATTTAAATAAATTTTCGCTTTTAATAAGAGAAAATTTAAATATGAATAAAAAAAGTTTTGTTCTTTTTGATGAAGAACTACAAATGTTAACTAAGTATTTAGAATTAGAAAAGTTGCGTTTTCGTGATAGTTTCGATTATGAAATAATTATAAACGAAGAAATACAAAACATTAAAATTCCTACAATGATTATTCAACCATATATAGAAAATGCTATAAAACATGGTTTGTTACATAAACAAGGAAATGATAAAAAAATAACTTTAAAGTTTATTCAAGAAGAAACTTTAAAATGTGTAATTATAGATAATGGAGTTGGAATAGAAGCTTCAAAAAGAATAAATAATCAAAATAAAAACAAGCATAAATCTTTTTCTACAAAAGCAATTCAAGAAAGAATGGTTTTTTTAAGAGATTATTATAAAACAGATATAGGTGTTGTATACGAAAATATTAAAGTTGGAACGAAAGTAATTATTAAAATACCCTATACTTTTTAAATAATAAACCTGCTTACAGTGTCATTCGGAAATTACTTTCAACAGTTTGAAAGTTTTTATGTGTATATTTTAATCAAAAAAAAGATTTTTAATAAATTAAGTCCCTTCCTTAAAAAAGTACCCTTAAATAAACTTGATGAATAAAATTATAAAAACATATAATTTCATTTTAAATATTGGTGTTACAACTAAAGAAGATAAAGAGTATAAGAAAATAAGACTTTTAAATGCTTTTTGTTCCACTTGGTCAATAATGATTGTAATAATAACAATCTTCGACATATTGTTTGAAAGAGAAATAAAAGAAAGTTTAATTCTACACGGAATATCTTATATACTAATAGCCGCTATTTTTTATAGTCAAAGTATAGAAAAATATATACTAGCCAGAATTATTTTTATGTGTTCTATTATTGGGATGACATTTGTTTTTGCAAATTTTACAACTCCACTAATGTTAGTTGAAAATTTTTACTTTGTTTACCCTTTAATAGCAGTACTTTTTATTGATAAAAGGTGGATAAATATCATTTTTTTAATACTATGTTTTTGCTTGTATTTTGTGCCAAATCTATTTCTAGATATATATCCAGAAAATATGATTTTACCAGTGTTAGTATTTTGTGTTTTCTTATCAACATTTGTCATAATAAATTATTCAGAGCAATTAAATAAAAAGCATAAAAAAAAGATTATAGCCAGTAAGATAGAATTAGAAAAAGCATATGCCCAGTTAGAAAAAAGAAAAAAAGATGAGTTAGCACTTTTAAGATTACAAACTTTAAAAGCACAAATGAATCCTCATTTTATGTTTAATACAATGAATTCGATTCAAAATTTAATTTTAAAAGACGATAAAAAAGAAGCTTACAATTTCTTTACAAAGTTTTCATCTCTAATGCGTCAAAATTTAAAAACAAGCGATGATAGTTTTGTAGATTTAAAAACAGAGTTATTAATAGTAGAGAATTATTTAGAGCTAGAACAACTTCGATTTGGAGATCAATTTTTATTTATCATAGAAAAATTAAATTTTAACGATGCTATAAAATTACCTTCTATGATAATTCAACCTTATGTTGAAGAAGCAATACGATATAGATTATTGCATTTAACAGATAGAGTAAAGGAAATTACAATAAAATTTAAGTTAGAAAAAGAAGCGTTAATTTGTGAAATAAATGACAATGGTACTCTAATTAATTCTGAAAAAACAAAAGAAGAAGTATCATCAAAAAAAATCTTAGAACAACGGTTAATATTATTAAAAGAGTTTTATAAAAACGATATAGGTGTAATTATTAAAGAGGTTGAGAATAATACAAGAACGACTCTTAAGTTGCCATTTGTAAATAAAAAATAATAGCTGTGACTAAATTAAAAACTATTTATGAAAGGATATTAAATACAGGAGTATACCCTGATAGTAAAGAGCATAAACAAATACGCTTGTTAAATAGTTTTTGTATTACTTGGGGATTGTTGTTAATACCTTTTGCTACTGCAGATTTATTTTTTTCTAATAATGTAATAGGAAGTTTTGTAATCCATTCAATAGGGTTGTTTTGTATGTTTATAGTTTTTTGGGCTCAAAAAAATAAAAAATACACCCTTGCTCGGTTTAGTTTTTTAATTATACTAACTATTTTAATATCACTTTTTACAAACTTTGTAGAAGTCGGAAGAAATTTAGAAATTGTATATTTTTTGGTCCCTTTAATGTCTCTTTTAATAGTTAAAGATCATAAAATAAATTTATTTTTTTTAATACTATGTTTCATCTTGTTTTATGTACCTAATATTATTTTAAACCATTATGAAAACCTTTTTAAAAACCCCATAATTATATTATCTGTTTTTGTTGGAGGTTATGTAATATTAAATTATTCTCAATCGTTAAACAGAAAAAAAGAAGCAGAACTTTTAAAAAGTAAAAAAGAACTAGAATTAGCATATGAGCAATTAGAAGAGCGCAAACAAAGTGAGTTAGCTCATCTTCAGCTTAAATCTTTAAAAGCTCAAATGAATCCGCATTTTATGTTTAATGCAATGAATTCAATTCAAAGCTTAGTTTTAAAAGGCGATAAGCACGAAGCCTATAATTACTTAACAAAATTTGCATCGTTGATAAGAGAAAATTTAAATATGAGCGAAAAAAGTTTTGTTGATTTTGAAGAAGAACTATCGTTATTAAAAAAATATTTAGAATTAGAACGTTTACGCTTTAGAGATAATTTTGAGTATGAAATTATAGGAGAAGAAAATGTAACAGACGTTAAAATACCTTCAATGATAATTCAACCTTTTGTCGAAAATTCAATTAAACACGGTTTATTACATAAAATAAAAGGAACCAAAAGAGTTAGTATAGCTTTTTATGAAGAAGATGTTTTTAAATGTGTAATAATAGATAATGGTATAGGGATAGAAGCTTCAAGAAAAATAAATCTGCAAAATTTTAAAGAAGAATCATTTTCTACTAAAGCCATTCAAGACAGGTTGTCTTTATTAAAAGATTACTATAAAACCGATATAGGTTTTAAATATGAAAAAATAGAAAAAGGAACTAAAGTTGTTATAAAAATACCATATATACATTCTAATGAATAAGATAAAAGCAGTAGTTGTAGATGATGAAATTAATGCAAGAGAAAATTTACAATATTTATTAAAAGAATTTTGTGAAGAAATAGAGGTGGTTTCTGAAGCATCGAATGTAGATGAAGCAGTTAAGGTCATAGAAAAAAATAAACCTCAAATTGTTTTTTTAGATATAGAAATGCCTCAAAAAAACGGATTTCAATTACTAAATGAATTTTCAGAAATAAATTTCCAAATTATTTTCGTCACTGCCTATGATATGTATGCAATAAAAGCTTTTGAAGTAGCTGCTATAGATTATTTATTAAAACCTATAGATATTGATCGTTTAAAAGAGTCGGTAAACAAAGCAAAAAAAATAATAGATCAAAACGTAAAAACTTCATCATCTAGATTAGAATTATTAAAAGAAAATAAAAAAGAAGTAAAAAGAATAGCAATTCCTTATAAGAGTGATTATGCCATAGTAAATATAGAAGATGTTTTGTGTATTGAAGCAGATAGAATGTATTCTGTTATTTATACCAATAAATCTAAAAAATATACAGTTGCTAAGAAATTAAGTTATTACGAAAAATTATTGTGCGAAAACGGAAACTTCATACGAATACATAGATCATGGATTGTAAACACAAATAAAATAGATATATATTCTAAAAAAGAAAAGGAAGTAACCTTAAACAATCAAACAAAAATCTCAGTAAGTAAAACTTATAAAGAATCTTTTGAAACACTTTTTTACAACTAATATTTTTTCATTTACAATGGGAAACTAAATTTGTTCATTCGGAAACAATATAAGTATTTGCCTTTAAAAATAAAGCATTTTTGTCTCGTATAAAAAAAACAGAAAAAATGAAGAAAATTACAAAAGGCTTATTCTTAACATTAATAGCTTTTCAACTAATATCTTGTAGTAGTGAAAATTCAGTAGAAGATACTCCAGTTGTAGATAAAGTATTAAAAGGAGATGTAACCAGTATTGGAGGACCAACGTCAGCTGATTTTGTTAGAGTTTCAGATGTAGCTGTCGATCAGAGAGGAGATATTTATGTAGCAGATTCTAATGATAAGAGAATTAAGAAAATTCAAACATCAAATGGATCTAATACGGTAACTGTTTTTGCAGGAAACGATTCTTCACAAGATGTTGATGGTATCGGAACAGCTGCTTCTTTTCATTTTCCACAAACATTAACATTTAGTAAAGATTATAAAACTTTATATGTTGGTACTTGGCGAAAAATTAGAGCTATAGATATTGCAACTAAAAAAGTAACAACTGTAGCAGGAAGTGGAACTTGGGGAGACGCCGATGGTATTGGTATAAGCGCTCAGTTTGCTTACCCATTAGACATTGTTTTAAATAACAGTGGAACAACAATGTATGTTACCGAACATATTCAATCAGGTAGCGTTATAACTAAAAGAATTAGAAAAATAGATTTAGCAACTAAAAAAGTAACTACATTAAGCTGGAATAATTTACCAACAAGTTTTTCGCCACAACACATGATTGTCGATGCTAAAGATGAAAATTTATATTTAGCGAGTACAAATGTTATTTTAAAAATGAATTTAACAACAAATAATGTAACAATATTAGCAGGTTCTAATACAGAAAGAGGAACTGTAGATGGTATTGGTACTGCAGCACGTTTTGATAACGCATATAGTTTAGCTTTTAGTCCAAACGAATCATTTTTGTATGTAGGTCAAGGTAATGGAAGAGGAAAAAGAGCTATTAGGGTAATTGATATGAAAACCAATGAAGTTACTACACTTACTGGTGGGTTATACGGTTATGCAGATGGTAATGCAAATACAGCTAAATTTAAAGATGTATATGGTATGTCTTACGATAAAGATGCTAATAAATTATATGCTGTTGATACATTTAATAAAGCAATTAGAATTATAAAATAATTAAAATGAAAAAAATAATAGTATTAATAGCAGCAATAGGTTTTATGTCTTTTAATGTATCTAACGATATTGCAATAAAAGAAAATGTAAATAAAGAAATTGTTTTAGGAAGCAGTTTTTCTTTAATTAATGATACTAAAAACAAAGTATCAATATACACAGGTACTGGTTTTGTAACTTTAAATAAAGGCTCAAAAACAAGTATTTCTTGTAAAGTAGGTAAAGAAGTGCGTTGGGCTAAAAGTGGTAGAAAAGGAGATGTTATTTTTAAAATTAAAAGTAGTCATTGCGGTAAAACATTAAAACTATCAAAATTGATATAAAAGTTAAAATTCAAAATCAAAAAAAGGTCAAAACTTAGTATATAAGTTTTGACCTTTTTTTTATGAGAAAAACTGTAGTTTTTTTTGATTAAAATAATAGCTATTTGATTAGGAAAAAAGAATAACCTATTCGGAAACAAATACTGTCTTATATCATATCTAGACGATATATTTGAGTTGTAATTAAAAAAGATATTAAAAATGAAGAGTATTAAAACATTAATAATGTGTATGTCTGTATTATTATTTATTTCATGCGGAAGTAAAGAAGATGAAATGGTAAACAATGCACCGGGTAATTTTTCAATTAGTTTTGGTAGAGCAGATGCAGGTGTTATAGGAGTTACATGGACAGAAGCTGTTGATCCAGACAAAGACAAAGTTACGTACGATGTATATGTTAATGATAAATTAGAGAAAAGTAATTTAGAAAAAAGAGAAGCGATTGTTAATTATGATAAAAACGGAATTTCTGTAAAAGTAGTAGCTAAAGATGGTAAAGGAGGAACGTCAGAAGCAAAAGCTACTAAAAGTAATACATAAGTCATAATAAGAAAGATGATCGCAAAAATAAAAACCACTTTTAAGTGGTTTTTTTGCTTTAAGACTGACTAAAATATTGTTTTTCAATGTTTTGTATTTGTTGATAAGGTGTTTTAATATAGTTGTTTCGGAAATAATAATTACTTGTTCGGAAGTAATTTTACGCTTTTTTGCTAAAGAGAAGCTTTATTTGTTAAAGCAAAAACAATCTATAACGAAGCTTAAAAAATGAAAAAATTCCTATCACTTATTATATTATTTCTAGCGTTTACTGTTCAGTCGCAAAAAAATCAGAATGAAATTTTAACAGATTTTCAATCTGGTAAGTATTCGGTATATAAAGTAGAAAAAGTATCGTATAAGAAATATAAAATGGTTAAAGTAAAAAAACAATGGCCAATTGAAATTTCAAAATCAGGAAACAATGTAACCAATGTTTTAGTAAAAAGGGCTGGTATTTTAGATGAAAACTTTAAGCCAGATGTACCAGGTCATCCAGCTTATTTTAATTTTAAAGCTTACCGATTAACATTTATTAATGGCTTAGGGATTTATTATACTTGGAACGGAAAGGAAGAAGCAACAACTAAATATGTATTTTCTAAAAGTGGTGGTTTATCTAAAAGTTATAATGATTTAAATAAAGAAGTTGCTACATATGCTAAAGCTGTATTTAAAAATCAAACCAATGCAAGAGCTAATGTAAAAGAGCAAAAAGCTGCTGTAGCTGAAGCAGAAAGAAAACAAAATTCACTACAAAATAAACAAGTAAGTAAAATTGAAATTAAACTAGTTAATAAACCACAAAAAGTAGCACATTTTTCTGAAGCAATTAAATATGGAGTTGTGGCTACACTTAAAGATGGTAGTAAATTATCAACAAAAAATTTAGGAGGTAAATTACCATGGAGTGATTTTACGCTTAAAAATAAAGGATGTAGTAATACAATTGATGAAGTAAGAGTAGATGAAGATGCTAAGTCGTTAAAAGACGATAGAATTACAATTTTAGCAATATCAAAATATCATCCAACTTTAAAAGCTACAAAGCATATTAATACAACTAATAATGTATCAATTCAAGTAAATCTATCAGGTTTTTGGGGATATGAGCGTCATAAATATGTAACTGTTTTTCAGGGTAAAAATGGGCAGCATGCAGGTAGAGGAGATAATTTAACAATAAAAGTAAAAACAGTAACACATAAACAAACTGGAGTAAAGTTAAATAAGATAGATATTTATAATACTACGAAGAAAAAACACGTTGCTCGTTATAAATTATCTACAGATACTAAATTGATAATAAACAATCAAGGTGGTGGCGGAATGAATGGAGATGATGGAAGAGATAATTCGCCAAATGGAGGAAATGGAGGAGCTGGTGGAGCTGGAGGTAACATCTTATTAATTAAAGACCCATCAGTAACAAAACTTAATATAGAGTTAAACAACAAAGGAGGAAAAGGTGGTAGAGGAGGAGCTCCTAAATACACTAGTGCAAGTAGAGGAAGAAATGGAGTTCGTGGTGATGATGGTAATATAACAAAACAAGTAAAAGCAGTAAGCTTAAATTTTTAAAATCAACTATAAATAAAAAAGGGTAATTATGAAGAAACAATTATTATTAACATGTGCTTTAAGTGCAGTTATGTTCTTAGGAACTACAACTGAATCAAATGCTCAATTTGGTAAAATGTTAAAAAAAGCAGTATCAAAAAAAAGTAAAAAGAAGTCGTCAAAATCATCAGGATCATCATCTGGTACTTTCGGGCACTTAAATAGTGTAAATGATGAAATGGGATTAAGCGGTGAATACCATGGCTTAAAAGATAAAAAAGCTTTCGGATTTAAGTTCGTAAAAGAAGATGGTGGAAAAATTGTTAACGAGTTACATTACTGGGAGAAAAAACAAGAAAAGCCTCAGTTAAAAATGAACTTTAAAGAAAGTTACTATAACAAAAAACAAATAAAAATGTTTTTTGTATGGTATTCAACTTCAGCAAAATCTTATATAGAAGTTTTTGAAGTTGC
>JAHDHE010000047.1:0-5833 GCA_020631475.1 Tenacibaculum sp.
GTTATCAGTTAGCTTCCTACAAATTAATGAATCAATTATTAAAAACAATAGATGCTACAAAAGGCTGTGAAGCTTTAAATGTATTGGAAACTATCAATGCTAATATTCATATTATAGGAGTAGATTCTGATTTATTTTTTACAGCGAAAGAAAATAGAGAAACGCAAAAAGAGTTGGCTACAGTAAACTCAAACGTAACCTATAATGAAATTAATTCTGATCACGGACATGATGCTTTTCTAATTGAATACAAACAACTAGAAGAAATTATTGAGCTAATATTCAATAAAAACTCAAAAAATAAGAAAATGAAAATTTTAAAATTTGGTGGAAAATCTTTGTCTAATAAAGGAGTTTCTAAAGTAATATCTATTATCGAAGATAAGGTTAATAACGGAGAAAATATAGCTGTAGTAGTATCTGCAAGAGGAAATGCTACCGATACTCTTGAGGAACTTATAAATAAAGCTGCCAATAACCAAACCTACCAAGAACAACTAGAAGCTTTCAAACGAGAACAAGCATTATTAACTCCGTTAGTAAATTTTGCTGAAGAATTTTCTCATCTAGAAAAATTATTAGAAGGTGTTAATTTATTAGGCGATTACAGTCCAAAAATAAAAGATGAATTATTAGCACATGGTGAGCTATTATCAATAAAAACCATTACCGAATTGCTGCTTCAAAAAGGAATATATGCTAATGCAACCGATACAAGAGCATTACTAAAAACTGATGATAATTTTGGAAATGCTCAACCAATTATAGATGTTTCTAAAGGCAATGTAAAAAAGTATTTTAAACGATTTAACGGAACAACAATAAATATAGTTTCAGGCTTTATTGCTTCAAACTTAAAAGGTGAAACCACTACTCTTGGAAGAAACGGTAGTAATTACACTGCTTCTCTTTTAGCAAATTATTTAGATGCTGAAGAGTTGCAAAACTACACTCATGTTGATGGTATTTTTACTGCAAACCCAGATTTAGTAAGTGATGCAAAAAAAATTGAAAGGCTTTCTTTTTCAGAAGCAAATGAACTTGCCAATTTTGGTGCAACAATTTTGCATGCCAAAACAATAATTCCATTATTAGAAAAAAATATCAATTTACGTATTTTAAATACGTTTAATAAAGAAGATAAAGGAACGTTAATTACCTCTAAATCTAGTGCAAAAGGAATTAAATCTATTTCTGTGTTAGATAATGTTGCGTTACTAAATTTTGAAGGTAGAGGTTTGCTAGGTAAAGTGGGGGTTGATGCTAGAATTTTTAGAGCTTTAAGTGATAAGGATATTAGTGTGAGTATCATTTCTCAAGGATCTTCGGAAAGAGGAATTGGTTTAATTATCGATAAAGACAAAGCAAATAAAGCTGTGTTGGCATTAGAAAAAGAGTTCGAAAATGATTTTTACACTAAAGATGTTAATAAGATATCAATTATAGAAAATGTTTCTATTATCTCAATAATCGGTCAAAATTTAAGTAAGTTTCATCATCCGTATAATGCTTTAATTAAAAATCAAATAACTCCGTTATTATTCAACAATACTATAACTGGTAAAAATGTAAGTTTAGTTGTAAAAAAAGAACAGTTACACAAAGCTTTAAATGTAATTCACGGACAAGTTTTTGGAATTGCAAAAAAAATAAATATCGCCATTTTTGGAAAAGGCTTAGTAGGTGGAGCATTAATCAATCAAATAATTAAAAATGCAAAATCTGTTTTAGAAAGACGTAATATTCAATTAAATATTTTTGCAATTGCAAACTCTAAAAAAGTATTATTAAATAAAGATGGTGTTACTCAAAATTGGGAAACAGATTTAGACACAAACGGAATTGATTATCCGTCAATAGAGGTAATTACTAATTTTGCTAAACAACATCATTTAGAAAATTTAATTGCTGTAGATAATACTGCAAATGCAGACTTAGTATCTAATTACATTCCTTTAGTAAATGCAGGTTTTGATTTGGTTTCCTCTAACAAAATAGCAAATACTATTTCACATTCTTTTTATAAAGAGTTAAGAAATCAATTAGCAGAAAACAAGAAAACATATTTATACGAAACGAATGTAGGTGCAGGTTTACCGCTAATAGATACTATTAAATTATTACATGAATCTGGAGAGAATATTACTGGAATTAGAGGTGTTTTTTCTGGTTCGTTAAGTTACTTATTTAATAAGTTTTCATCAGAAAATGTGCCTTTTTCTACAGTGTTACAAGAGGCAATCGACAAAGGGTTTACAGAACCTGATCCAAGAGAAGATTTATATGGTAATGATGTTGCCAGAAAATTATTAATTCTTGCTAGAGAATTAGATTTAGAGAATGAGTTTGAAGACATTAGAATAGAGAATTTAATTCCAACTGAATTTAGAAATATTGATTCTAAAGATTTTTTAGCTAACTTAAAAAAGTTAGACACTGTTTTTCAAACTAAAAAAGAGAATCAAGAAGCAAATCATGTTTTGAGATATATTGGCGATTTGTCGGGAGATTTATTTCAAAATAAAGGAGAATTAGACGTAAAATTAGTATCTGTTCCAACAAGTTCTCCATTAGGAAGTTTAAAAGGATCTGATGCAATTTTTGAAATCTATACAGAATCGTACGGAGAACAACCAATTGTAATACAAGGGGCTGGAGCTGGAGCTCAAGTAACAGCAAGAGGAGTGTTTGGAGATATTTTAAGATTAGCAAAAAATAATAATTAATGTCAGGTCGAGCGCAGTCGAGACCACTTTTATCAAAAAAACATGAAATATCATTTCGAAACACAAGCAATTAAAACACAAACTGAAAGAACACAATTTTCAGAACATTCAACACCATTATATTTAACATCAAGTTTTGTGTTTGATGATGCAGAAGATATGCGAGCTTCGTTTGCAGAGGAGAAAGAAAAGAATTTATATAGTCGATTTTCAAATCCAAATACAACCGAGTTTGTTAATAAAATTGTTTCAATGGAAAAAGCAGAAGCTGGTTATGCTTTCGCCACCGGAATGGCAGCTATTTTCTCAACGTTTGGAGCATTATTAAGTGCAGGAGATCATATTGTTTCTTGTCGTTCTGTTTTTGGATCTACTCATACTTTGTTTACCAAATATTTTCCAAAATGGAATATAGAAACCAGTTATTTTAAAGTAAATGAAGTAGATAAAATAGAAAGTTTAATTCAGTCAAACACAAAGATTTTATATGCAGAAACACCAACAAATCCAGCTGTAGATGTGCTCGATTTAGAGTTGTTGGGTAAAATTGCAAAAAAGCATAATTTATTATTGATTATAGATAATTGTTTTGCAACTCCTTATTTACAAAAACCAATTGAATATGGAGCCGACATTGTAATTCATTCAGCAACAAAATTAATTGATGGTCAAGGAAGAGTTTTAGGTGGCGTAGCTGTAGGAAAAGAAAGTTTGATTAGAGAAATTTATTTATTTTCTAGAAATACTGGTCCAGCAATGTCTCCTTTTAATGCTTGGGTATTGTCTAAAAGTTTAGAAACATTAGCGGTAAGAGTAGAAAAACATTGTAAAAATGCATTAAAAGTAGCTCAGTTTTTAGAAGGTAACACAAAAGTAAATTTGGTTAAATATCCTTTTTTAAAATCACATCCTCAATATGAAACAGCGAAGAAACAAATGCGTTTAGGAGGGAATATTGTAGCTTTTGAAATTAAAGGAGGAATTAGTGCCGGAAGAAGATTTTTAAACAATATTAAATTATGTTCTCTATCTGCAAATCTAGGAGATACTAGAACTATCGTTACGCATCCCGCTTCTACAACACACAGTAAACTAAGTAATAAAGATCGATTGGAAGTAGGAATTACAGAAGGATTGGTTCGTGTGTCAGTAGGTTTAGAAAATCTAGAAGATATTATTAACGATTTAAAACAAGCGTTGGAAAATTAAATGTCAGTTCGAGCACAGTCGAGAACTTTAAGAGGTAAAAACTATGTCTAAAATATACCAAGAAATACAAAAACGAATTCTCGTACTCGATGGAGCCATGGGAACAATGCTTCAGCAATATAAATTTACTGAACAAGATTTTCGTGGAGAGCGATTTAAAGACTATCCAACACCCTTACAAGGAAATAACGACTTACTTTCAATAACTCAACCAGAAGCAGTTAAAGAAGTACATCGAAAATATTTTGCAGCAGGTGCAGACATTGTAGAAACCAATACTTTTTCTGGGACAACCATTGCAATGGAAGATTACCAGATGGAAGATTTAGTATATGAGCTAAATTATGAGTCTGCTAAAATAGCAAAAGAAGTAGCAGAAGAGTTTACCAAAAAAGAACCAAACAAACCTCGTTTTGTAGCAGGATCAATAGGGCCAACAAACAGAACAGCAAGTATGTCTCCAGATGTAAACGATCCTGGTTATAGAGCTGTTACGTTTAATGAATTACGAGTTGCTTACAAACAGCAAACAGAAGCCTTATTAGATGGTGGCGTTGATCTTTTATTAGTTGAAACAGTTTTTGATACTTTAAATGCAAAAGCTGCTTTATTTGCTATTGAAGAAGTGAAAGAAGAGCGAAATATTGATGTGCCCATCATGTTAAGTGGAACAATTACAGATGCAAGTGGACGCACTTTATCGGGGCAAACTGCGGAAGCATTCTTAATTTCAGTTTCACACATTCCTTTGTTGTCCGTTGGATTTAATTGTGCTTTAGGAGCTAATTTATTACAACCACATTTAGAAGCGATAGCTAATAAAACAGATTTTGCAATTTCTGCACATCCAAATGCAGGTTTGCCAAATGCTTTTGGTGAGTATGATGAATCGGCAGAAGAAATGGCAGATCAAATTGAAGAATATTTAAAGAAAAATTTGATTAATATTATTGGTGGTTGTTGTGGAACAACACCAGAACATATCTCTGCAATCGCAGAATTAGCAACTAAATATCAACCAAGACAATGCAAATAAAACAAGATAAATATATGCGTTTGTCTGGTTTAGAGCCATTGGCTTTAAACGAGAACAGCAATTTTATTAATGTTGGCGAACGTACTAATGTAGCAGGTTCTCGTAAGTTTTTACGATTAATAAAAGAAGAAAAATTTGATGAAGCTTTAGCAATTGCACGTCATCAAGTTTATGGTGGAGCACAAATTATAGACATCAATATGGATGATGGTTTAATTGACGGAAAACAAGCCATGGTTCGTTTTTTAAACCTAATTGCTGCAGAACCAGATATTTGTCGTGTGCCAATTATGATAGATAGCTCCAAATGGGAAATTATTGAAGCTGGCTTACAAGTTGTACAAGGTAAATGTGTGGTAAATTCTATTTCTTTAAAAGAAGGAGAAGAAAAATTTATTTGGGAAGCAACTCAAATTAAACGTTATGGTGCTGCCGTAATTGTTATGGCTTTTGATGAGGTTGGGCAAGCAGATACTTTTGAACGTAGAGTAGAAATAGCAGAACGTTCGTATAGAGTTTTAGTAGATAAAGTAGGTTTTGCTTCAGAAGATATTATTTTCGATTTAAATATTTTTCCTGTAGCTACAGGAATGGAGGAACACAGAAAAAATGCAATCGATTTTATTGAAGCTACTCGTTGGGTTCGTCAAAATTTACCTAATGTAAGTGTTAGTGGAGGTGTAAGTAACGTGTCTTTTTCGTTTAGAGGAAATAATGTAGTTAGAGAAGCAATGCATTCTGTGTTTTTGTATTATGCAATTAAAGCAGGGATGAATATGGGAATTGTAAATCCTGCATTGTTAGAAATATATGATGATATTCCCAAAGATTTATTAGAACATGTAGAAGATGTTATTTTAGA
>JAHDHE010000047.1:5933-10325 GCA_020631475.1 Tenacibaculum sp.
TATATGATGATATTCCCAAAGATTTATTAGAACATGTAGAAGATGTTATTTTAGATAGAAGAGCAGATGCTACCGAAAGATTATTAGAATTTGCTGAAGCTTTTAAAGGTGTAAAAAAGCAAGATGAAACTATAGTTTTAGAGTGGAGAAGTTTGCCATTACAAGAAAGAATTACACATTCTTTAGTTAAAGGAATTGATGCTTTTATTATTGAAGATGTTGAACAAGCTAGACAAGAATCAGAAAAACCAATTGAGGTTATTGAAGGTAATTTAATGGCTGGAATGAATGTTGTTGGAAATTTATTTGGCGCAGGAAAAATGTTTTTACCACAAGTAGTAAAGTCTGCACGTGTAATGAAAAAAGCGGTAGGATATTTAAATCCGTTTATTGAGGCCGAAAAAGGAGAAAAACAACAAGCTTTAGGTAAAGTTTTAATGGCAACAGTAAAAGGTGATGTACATGATATTGGTAAAAATATTGTTTCAGTAGTTTTAGGTTGTAATAATTACGAAATAGTAGATTTAGGAGTTATGGTTGCTCCTGAAAAAATTATTGAAACTGCAAAAAAAGAGAATGTTGACATCATTGGATTAAGCGGTTTAATAACGCCTTCGTTAGATGAAATGGTGTATTTAGCAAAAGAAATGGAGCGTCAAGATTTTACAGTTCCATTGTTAATTGGTGGAGCAACAACGTCTAAAGCACATACGGCTGTTAAGATAGATACTCAATATAAAAATGCGGTGGTTCATGTAAATGATGCTTCACGAGCAGTAACTGTTGTGGGAGATTTATTAAATCCGAAAACCTGTCACCTATATACTGCTAAGTTAAAGAAAGATTATGATGAATTTAGAACTAAGTTTTTAAAACGAGGAAAAGAAAAATCATATATTTCTATTGATGAAGCTAGAGAGCAAAAATTTAAAATAGATTGGAAAACTACATCCATTATAAAACCAAAAGAATTAGGAATTCAAACTTTAGAACAAGTGAGTCTAAAAGATTTAATCCCTTTTATAGATTGGAGTCCTTTTTTTAGAAGTTGGGATTTACATGGTAGATATCCAGATATCTTAACAGATGAGATTGTAGGTGAACAAGCTACTGTTTTATTTAATGATGCTCAGAAAATTTTAAAAGAAATCATTTCAAAACAATATTTAAAAGCAAAGGCTATTTTCGGTTTATTTGAAGCAAACTCAATTAATGATGATGATATTTCTATTCAGAAAAAAGGAAAAGAGATAGCGATTTTTAGAACCTTACGTCAACAATTAAAAAAACGAGCAGGAAAACCAAGTTTAGCTTTATCAGATTTTATAGCACCTAGAGAATCAGAAAAACAAGATTATATGGGAGCATTTTGTACGGCAATTTTTGGAGCTGACGAATTAGCTGAAAAATATAAAAATAAAGAAGATGATTATAATGCAATTATGGTACAAGCAATTGCAGACAGATTTGCTGAAGCTTTAGCAGAATATTTACATCAACAAATTCGAACAAAACATTGGGGATATGCATCCGAAGAAAACTTATCTAATGATGAATTAATAAAAGAAAGTTATAAAGGAATTCGTCCTGCACCAGGTTATCCTGCGTGTCCAGATCATTTAGAAAAAGAAACAATTTGGGATTTATTAAAGGTTGAAGAAAAAATAGGAGTTTCACTAACAGAAAGTTTAGCAATGTGGCCAGCGGCAGCAGTTTCTGGATACTATTTTGCAAACGAAGAAGCTAAGTATTTTGGTGTAGGAAAAATAACCGATGATCAAGTAAAAGATTTTGCTAAAAGAAAAAATATCACATTAGAAAAAGCAAGAAAATGGCTACATCCAACAATTGCTGACAATTAAAATGAAATCATGAAAGTAACAGAACATATAAATAAAGCTAACGGTAAAACATTATTTTCTTTTGAAATATTACCTCCTTTAAAGGGGCAACACATACAATCTATTTTCAATAATATTGATCCTTTAATAGAATTCAATCCTCCCTTTATTGATGTAACTTATCATAGAGAAGAATACACTTACAAAGAACTTGATAATGGATTGTTAAAAAAACAGGTCGTAAAAAAAAGACCTGGTACAGTAGGTATTTGTGCAGCCATTCAGAATAAATATAATGTAGATGCAGTACCGCATATTTTGTGCGGAGGCTTTACCAAAGAAGATACCGAGAACTTTTTAATAGATTTAGATTTTTTAGGAATTAATAACGTAGTTGCTCTACGTGGTGATGCTGTTAAAAATGAAACTTATTTTAAAGCTGAAAAAGAAGGACACAAATTTGCAAGTGAATTAACATCTCAAATTCAAGATTTAAATAACGGAAAGTATTTAAATGATGAACTATTAAACTCATCTAAAACAAATTTTTGCATCGGTGTAGCTGGTTATCCAGAAAAACATATGGAAGCACCAAGTTTAGATTCTGATATTCATTTTTTAAAGAAGAAAATTAAAAATGGAGCAAATTATATTGTTACTCAGATGTTTTTTGATAATAAAAAATACTTCGATTTTGTAGCCAAATGTAGAACAGAAGGAATCACTGTGCCAATTATTCCTGGCTTAAAACCTATCTCTACAAAGAAACAATTAAATTTAATTCCACATCGTTTTAAAGTAGATTTACCAGACGATTTAGTAATGAACGTGGTTAATTGTAAAGACAATATAGCGGTTCGTCAAGTTGGTATTGAATGGTGTATTCATCAAAGTAAAGAGTTAATAAAAGCGGGAGTTCCATTACTTCATTATTATTCTATGGGAAAATCAACCAATATTCAACAAATAGCAAAAGATGTATTTTAACTGTAAGGAAATAGAAACTATTGATACTATGATAATAAAAAGTAATTTTTGTAAAATTGCATTGGCAAAATATTTGTTTACTTTTGTAGCATAATAACAAGACATTAACTTAATTAAAACATAATAAAATGGCATTAGAAATTACAGATGCAAACTTTGATGAAGTAGTATTAAAATCAGACAAACCTGTATTGGTTGATTTTTGGGCAGCTTGGTGTGGACCATGTAGAATGGTTGGGCCAATCGTTGATGAAATTCATACTGAATATGATGGTAAAGCTGTTGTTGGTAAAGTTGACGTTGACAACAACCAAGAATTTGCTGCTAAATACGGTGTAAGAAACATTCCTACAGTATTAATCTTTAAAAACGGAGAAGTAGTAGATAAGCAAGTTGGTGCTGCTCCTAAAAAAGCATATACTGATAAAATTGATGCTGCTTTATAATAAATACATTTATAATATATCTTAAAAGGTTTGGCTATCGCTAAACCTTTTTTTATTTTCGGACTATATGATTGATTTAAATAATACTTCTTCTGAAATAAAAAATCTAGAATTACTTGCAAAACAAGTAGTAGAAGGTTTTATTACAGGAATGCATAAAAGTCCTTTTCATGGATTTTCAGTTGAATTTTCTGAACATAAACTTTACAACAAAGGAGAAAGTACCCGACATATAGATTGGAAGTTATTTGCAAAAACAGAAAAACTATACACAAAAAAATACGAAGAAGAAACCAATTTACGTTGCCATTTAATTATAGACAACTCTGCATCAATGCACTACCCTATCATTAAGAATCAATCTATTAATAATTTAAATAAAATAGGTTTTTCGGCAGTTGCAGCAGCTTCATTAATGGAAATTTTAAAAAGACAACGAGATGCTGTTGGGTTAAGTATTTATGCAGACTCTTATGAATATTACGCTCCTGAAAAAGGAAGTGAGCGTCATCGAAAAATGTTATTAAATCAATTAGAATCATTATTTTCTTCAGAAGCAAAATCAAAAACTGAAACTTTTAAATATTTACATGAAATAGCTGAAAATATTCACCGTCGATCTTTACTATTTTTATTTACAGATATGTTTCAAACCTCAAAAAACGAAGATGAGCTTTTTGATGCTTTAAGGCATTTAAAATTCAATAAACACGAAGTTGTGCTATTTCATACCTATGATAAAAAAACAGAATTTGAGTTTGATTTTGATAATACGCCGAAAAAGTTTGTAGATGTAGAAACTGGCGAAGAAATAAATTTATATGCCGAAAACATACAAAAAAACTATAAAGAACTAAGTCAATCATATTTCAATAATCTAAAAAACAAATGCTTACAATATAAAATAGATTATATACCAGTTGACATTAATGAAGGTTATAGTAAAATTCTTACTTCATATCTTATTAGCAGGCGAAACTTTTTATAAAATTTCTCTTTTATATTTAAAAAAAGATTATATATTTGCATCCGCTTAGAGCAACGGTCTGGTAGTTCAGCTGGTTAGAATACATGCCTGTCACGCATGGGGTCGCGGGTTCGAGTCCCGTCCAGACCGC
>JAHDHE010000048.1 GCA_020631475.1 Tenacibaculum sp.
AATTATGAATATGATTATGAAATGCAGTAATATCAGAATAACCAATTATCCATTTTGGATTCTCTTTAAACCTCGTAAAATCTAATTGATCTAAAATTCTAACAGAACCGTATCCTCCACGAGCTGACCAAATTGCTTTAATATTCGGATTATCTAAAGCATCCTGAAAATCTTGACAACGTTCTGCGTCAGTACCAGCAAAATGATGATTCTGATTAAACATATGTTTACCATACACTACTTTTAATCCCCAACTTTCAGCTAAAGCTTTCGCCTTATCAATAATATGTTTTCTATTCTTTAAAATACCAGCAGGTGCTACTATTGCAATCGTATCTCCTTTTTGTAAATAAGGTGGTGTTACTAACTTCATAGGTTGTGTTTGCGAATAAACTGATGAAATCATCAGTATAAAAAATAATACAATTACTTTTTTTATCATAATCAATTTTATTTTCTTGACTCTTGACTCTTGACTCTTGACTCTTGACTCTTGACTCTTGACTCTTGACTCTAAAATCCAAATTCTATCAAATGTACCCAATTTATAACACTATAAAAAATTGCTTTTTTGTACTTTTGCACTTTAATTTTAGCAAATAAAAATGAGTACACCAAAAAGATATACAATTACAGCTGCATTACCTTACACAAACGGACCTATTCATATTGGTCATTTAGCTGGGGTATATGTTCCTGGAGATATTTACGCACGTTATTTACGTCAACGAGGAAAAGACGTTGCATACATTTGTGGTTCAGACGAACACGGAGTTGCCATACCAATGCGAGCTAAGAAAGAAGGTGTTACTCCTCAAGATATTATCGATAAATACCATGCAATTATTAAAAAATCATTTATTGATTTTGGTATTTCCTTCGACAATTATTCTCGTACATCATCAGAAACTCATCATAAAACAGCTTCAGATTTTTTTACCAAACTTTATAACGATGGAGAATTTATAGAAGAGGTTACAGAGCAATTATACGATGCAGAAGCAAATCAGTATTTAGCAGATCGTTTCGTAATTGGTACGTGCCCGAAATGTGGAAACGAAGAAAGTTATGGTGATCAATGTGAAAAATGCGGTACAAGTCATAATGCAACAGATTTAATCAATCCTAAATCGGCAATTACAGGAAATGTTCCTACTTTAAAAGAAACTAAACACTGGTTTTTACCTTTAGACAAACACGAAGCTTTTTTACGTGAGTGGATTGTTGAAGGTCATAAAGACGATTGGAAACCTAATGTTCTAGGTCAGTGTAAATCTTGGATTGATGACGGATTACGTCCAAGGGCTGTAACACGTGATTTAGATTGGGGAATTCCTGTTCCTCTTGGAGGAGCTGACGGAAAAGTTTTATACGTTTGGTTCGATGCGCCTATCGGATATATTTCTGCTACCAAAGAATGGGCAGCTCGTGAAGGTAAAAACTGGGAAGACTATTGGAAAAAAGACGATACAAAATTAGTGCATTTTATTGGTAAGGATAATATTGTATTTCACTGTTTGATTTTCCCTTCAATGTTAAAAGCACACGGAGATTATATTTTACCAGAAAATGTACCCGCTAATGAGTTTTTAAATTTAGAAGGAAATAAATTATCAACTTCTAAAAATTGGGCAGTTTGGTTACACGAATATTTAGAAGAATTTCCAAATCAACAAGATGTATTACGCTATACTTTAACAGCAAATGCACCTGAAAGCAAAGACAACGATTTTACTTGGAAAGATTTTCAAACGAAAAACAATAGTGAGTTAGTTGCTATTTTCGGAAACTTTATAAATCGTGTGGTTGTTTTAACAAATAAATACTACGAAGGACAAGTTCCTACTGCTGGAGATTTATCAGAAGTTGATGAAGAAACTTTAGAGAGTTTAAAACAATTTCCAGATATCATTGCAAAATCTATTGAGCGTTATCGTTTTAGAGAAGCTTCTCAAGAGCTAATGAATTTAGCGCGTTTAGGTAATAAATATTTAGCTGATGAAGAACCTTGGAAAGTAATTAAAGTTGATGAAGAGCGTACTAAAACAATAATGAATGTTGCGTTACAAATCGCAACTGCATTAGCTGTTTTATCTGAGCCATTTTTACCGTTTACTTCAGCTAAATTAAAATCAATTTTAAATATTGATGCTAATTTATCTTGGGAAGATGTAGCTGAAAAAGATGTTTTAATTTCTGATAATCATCAAATTAATAAGGCTGAATTATTATTCTCTAAAATAGAAGATAAAACGATTGAAGCGCAGTTAGCAAAGTTGGAAGCCACAAAATTAGCAAACGAAGCTGCTAACAAAGTAATCGAACCTCAAAAAGAAACGATTGAATTTGATGACTTTACTAAATTAGACATTAGAGTAGGTACTATTTTAGAAGCTGAGAAAGTAGCTAAAACAAAAAAATTATTAAAACTTACCGTAGATGTAGGTCTTGATAAAAGAACTATTGTTTCTGGTATTGCTGAAAGCTTTAAACCAGAAGATATTATTGGTCAACAAGTATCAGTAGTTTGTAATTTAGCGCCTCGTAAATTAAAAGGTATAGAAAGTCAAGGAATGATTTTAATGACAGATACTCCAGATGGTAAATTAGCCTTTGTACAGCCTTCTACTGAGGTAAATAACGGAGAGTTTATCTCGTAAATAAAAACAACATTTTAGTATATTTGAAACCTCACTTTTTAAGTGAGGTTTTTTTATTTAAAAATATTCTATGCAACTTATTTCCTATATAACTTCTCGTTCTCAAATCTCTGAAAAATCAATTCAAAACACTATTGAATTATTAAATGAAGATTGTACTATACCTTTTATATCAAGATATAGAAAAGAAAAAACAGGGAATTTAGATGAAATTGAAATCGGGCAAATAGTTCAGTTAAAAGAACAATTTGAAGCATTAGAAAAAAGAAAAAAAGCAATTTTAAAAGCTTTAGAAGAGCAAAATGTTCTAACCAATGATTTAAAAGAAAAAATAGATAAAACCGACGATCTTACTACTCTAGAAGATCTTTATCTTCCGTATAAAAAGAAACGTAAAACAAAAGCTGAAACTGCTCGTAAAAACGGTTTAGAACCTTTAGCCAAAATGATCATGAGCCAGCGTGTAAACGATTTAGATTTTACAGCTTCTAAATATACCTCAAGTGAAGTAGAAAGCTCAGAAAAAGCATTAGAAGGCGCTCGTTTTATTATTGCTGAATGGATTAATGAACGTACAGATATCAGAAATAATATTCGTTATCAATTAGAACGTTTTGCTACGATTTCAACTAAAATCATAAAAACTAAAAAAGACGATGAGAAAGCTCAAAAATTTAAAGATTATTTTGATTGGTCCGAAAATTTGAGTCGTATTCCTTCGCATCGTTTGTTAGCAATTTTAAGAGCCGAAAGCGAAGGTTTTATTCGCGTAAAAATTGAAATTGACAACGAAAGAGCGCTTCAAAAAATGGAAGATCGAATTATTCGTTCTCAAAACGAATGTGCTGAACAAATTGAATTAGCTATTACAGATGCTTATAAACGTTTATTGTATCCATCTCTTTCTAACGAAGCTTTATCAATCGCAAAAGAAAAAGCAGATGAATCTGCAATTAACGTATTTGCTAAAAATTTACAACAGCTTTTATTAGGTGCTCCGTTAGGTGAAAAACGAATTTTAGCGATAGATCCTGGGTTTAGATCTGGTTGTAAAGTGGTTTGTTTAAATGAGCAAGGAGATTTGTTACATAACGAAACTATTTTTCCACATGCTCCACAAAATAGAGATACCGATGCTATTAAAAAAATTAGCTCTCTTACTGATGCATACAAAATTGAAGCCATCGCTATTGGAAACGGAACAGCATCGAGAGAAACTGAGCAATTAATAAAACGTATTCATTTTAAAAATGAGATTGAAGTCTTTGTCGTTAGCGAAGCTGGAGCCTCTATTTATTCGGCATCTAAAATTGCACGTGATGAATTTCCTAGTTATGATGTTACCGTTCGTGGAGCAGTTTCAATAGGAAGAAGACTTGCTGATCCTTTAGCAGAATTGGTTAAGATTGATGCTAAATCTATTGGAGTTGGTCAATATCAGCATGATGTAGATCAATCTAAATTAAAAAAATCTTTAGATGTTACTGTTGAACATTGTGTAAATAAAGTAGGCGTAAATATTAATACAGCAAGTGTTTCTTTATTAAGTTATGTTTCTGGTATTGGTCCGAAATTGGCAGAAAACATTGTTGCTTACAGAAATGAAAATGGTTCTTTTTCTGATAGAAGTTCTATAAAGAAAGTAGCTCGTTTAGGTGGAAAAGCTTTTGAACAATCTGCTGGATTTTTACGAATTAAGAATGGGAAAAACCCGCTAGATGATTCTGGTGTTCACCCTGAACAATATAATTTAGTTAAAAGAATCGCTAAAGATTTAGGTAAAAACATTTCAGATTTAATTGGAAATTCTACCGAATTAAAACTAATTGATTTAAATAAATACATTACCGATACTGTTGGTTTACCCACTTTAAAAGATATTATTTCTGAATTAGAAAAACCAGGTTTAGATCCACGA
This sequence comes from Tenacibaculum sp., assembly GCA_020631475.1. GTDB lineage: Bacteria > Bacteroidota > Bacteroidia > Flavobacteriales > Flavobacteriaceae > Polaribacter. The sequence continues at coordinate 4,579 of JAHDHE010000048.1, forward strand.
GAAAAAGCGAAGGCGTTTAGTTTTAATCAAAATATTAAATCCATTACCGATTTACATGAAGGTCAATTATTACCAGGAATTGTAAACAATATTACCAACTTTGGTTGTTTTGTTGATATTGGAATTAAAGAAAGTGGTTTGGTACACGTTTCTAACTTAGCTAATACATTTGTAAAAGATGTAAATGAACATATTTCTTTGCATCAGCAAGTAATTGTAAAAGTTTTAGAAGTTGATGTTAATCGAAAACGTATTCAACTATCTATGAATTACAACTAAAAAGAGCCGCAAATTGCGGCTCTTTTTAATTTTCTATTAAATAATATTAATTGTTGATTGTCCAAGATAAGTAATATAACCTACCTATTTGTCCTAAACCAGGTGCTGTAAAATATTCTTTTCCAAATAAGTTTGTTCCTCCTACTTTAAATCTAGATTTTATTGATGGAATTCTATAATTTAACTGAGCATCAATAACAGTTCTTGCATCTACTTCTCCTTTTACAAAAGTTGAAACCCATCTATATTTATCACTCCATCTTGCATTTACGTTAAATCCAACGTTTTTAAATAATTTATCATTACCAAACTGAACTTTCACACTATGTTTTGGAGTATTAAAGTTAGGCTCAAATGAATTAAAATCTAAATCTTCTTTCATTTCATAGTCGGCAAAATTATAATTTAAACCTAATTTGAAGTTTTCAAACACTTTGGTATGCATTCCTAAACCAAGACCATATGAATTGATTTGAGACTTAGCATTTGTAATTAAATTAAATTCTGTCACATTACCATTATTAACAGCTGTAATTGCTGTAGCATCTAACTGACCTGTTGCTATAACTCTTCCTGCATTTGGCACTACTATATCTTGATAAAACACAAAGTTATTATGAAAACTATAGTAAGTATTAAAGTCTAAATCTAAATTTGTGTCTCCAATTTTTAAGAGACCTCTATAACCTAATTCAAAAGTTTTTACTTCTTCTGGTACAATTTCTTTATATTCAGATTTAACTAAATCATTTCCACTCTCTCTTATATAATCAAAATCATAAACAGATCTTGTTAATAGTGCGTTATTAATTAAATCATCTCCATCAACTAATACTGTTGCTCTATTAATTCTTCTTAAATTATCTGTAACTGAACCAACAGTAATTTTTCTTGCTGAAGGAGCAAACATGTATTGTTCTTGAATTGTTGGATTTCTAAATCCTGTTTGAAAAGAAGCTCTTACAATTTGGTTTTTATCTTCTCCTAAAGCATAGTTAACAGCTACTCTTGGTGAGTAATTAGGATTAAAATTTTCAGATTTATCATAACGAATAGATCCTGTTAACTTTAATCTGTCGTCTAAAAACTTCTTTTGAATCTGTGTATAAAAACCATACTCTTCAATACTAATTTCTTCAATACCATCATTAAATATAGTACCTTTAGAATCAGGAGAATAATTTCTATATGATCCACCTACTTGAATATCTGCCCAATCATTTAACAAGCTCTTAAAATTATAATTACCGTCAACATGAGTGTAAGAACTTCTATCATAAATCTTACTTCCACCTTCTGTAACCAAAGTAGAAGTGATTGAATTAAAACCTTCATTAAACTCTTGTGTTCCTGGATTTAATCTAAACTGATCTGCAAATTCTCTTGAAGTTTTACGTACTTCGGCATTAACATCATTAACATTAAATGGGTTACCTGAAGGCCCTATAAAAGATGTGAAATTTGAGCTTAAAGCATCTATATAATTAACAGCATAATAATCACCCCAACTAGGTACATAACCTCCAGAACCAGGTAAAACAGGTATTTTAGCATCCGCCATTCTATTTAATGCCTGAGCTGTTCTTGTTAAATCATAAGTATTTCCAGCATCATTTCTTGTATAATATCCTCTTACAAAAAAGTTACTTCCTTTAACTTCAAGTTTAGATTGCCCTATATAATAATCACGTTGTGCAAACCTCGAAGCTATTCCTTGAAACATATTATCTCCTCTAGCAATTCTTGTTGCTAGCTCTATTTCTAATGATTCATCTTTAAATGGACGATAATGTAAAGATGTAGAAAATTTTAAATTTTTAGATTTATAATCTCTTACTAATTCTCTTTCTGTATACCCTTTTCTACTTACATGTGTTCCTACCGGAAATTGAACATTAGAATTAGGATCTAATGATGAAGCTGGTAAATATCCTAAGAATACTAGTATAGGTGTAGAGTTTCTTAAATCTGCAAAATCCTCATCACCATAAGTATTAATCCCATCATAATCTACCGGAGTATCAAAACTTCCGTCAATTAATTCTGCACTATCAATTCTTTTATTCCTAAAATCATTAGCATGCCATTCTTCAGCTTCAAAATATGAGAAATTTACTTTAGCAGCAAAAGCATCACTAAATTTGTAAGCCATACGTACTGTAGCATCATAAAAAGAATTAGTTCCTGCTGCTTTTTGACTAGTTGTACCACTTTTTAATAAAAAACTTACACCTGAATAATCAAAAGGGTTTTTAGTATTCATTATCATAATACCATTATAAGCATTTGCACCATATAATGCTGAAGATGCTCCTGGTAAAATCTCTACACTTTTAATATCTAACTCTGAAATACCCGATATATTACCTGCACTAAAATTCAAAGCCGGGGCAGCTGTATCCATACCATCAACTAATTGCACAAATCTTGAGTTATTAAAATCTGAAAAACCTCTAGTGTTTATAGATTTATATCCATAACTAATTTCTCTTGCATCTACACCTTTTAAATTAGTAATTCCATCATAAAAAGAATTTGAAGTATTCATTTTAATATCTGTTAATCCTAATCTTTCAATAGTTACTGGAGATTCAATAATTCTTTCAGGAACTCTTGATGCTGATATTACAACTTGATCTAGTAAAATGTTTTCTTTAAGAATTATATTTACATTTTTCTTAGATGTAACAACAATTGTTTCTGTTCTATAGCCAAAAGCTGAAACTGTTATTGTCTGAGGAAAATCTCCATCTAATAAAATTGTAAAACTTCCTTCTTCATCTGACGTTACAACTTTATTTCCACTGGTTACTTTAGCTAAGTAAAATGGCTCTAAGTATTCGTCATAAACTGTTCCTTTTATTTTTACTTGCGCATATGTTGTTACAATGCATAAAGTAAAAACAATCATTATTAATTGTTTTTTAAACATTTTTAATTTATTATAAAGTATTGAAAATTATTCTTCTAATGAAAAGTTTATTGGAAAACCATATTTAACAGACACGGTCTTTCCATTATTTTTTGCTGGCTTAAAATTAGGCAGTTTAAACACAACTCTTTTTGCTTCTTCGCTTAGGATTTCTCCATTATCTGGACCCAAAGTTTTTATATTTCTTACAAATCCGTTTTTATCTATTATAAAACGAACCCAAACTTCACCTTGTATTTGATTTCTTATTGCTTGACTAGGGTATTTGAAATGTTTATTAATATGTTTTACCATCTCAATATTAAAACACTCTAATCTATCTCTTTTTTTAACTTTCTCACAATTTTTAAATTCAGGAATCTTATCTACATAATATAGTTTTGAAGCTTTGGCTATCTCTTCTTTAGATAACTTTTCTTTTAAAATATCAATATCTGATTTTAACGATTTTATTTCAACTTCTTGCTTGTTATCATTAACAATATTAATCGGTTGAACTTTATTATCAGCTTCAACAACGTCTTTAACACCTATAGTTTCAGAAGGTTTTAAACTTTGTGCTAGTTTTCTTTTAACTGTTTTTCTTTTCTTTAAAAATCGTCTACTAGCTGAAACTTTAACTCGAATTTGATTTTCTTTTCTTTTTGAGTTGTTTTTAGATTCAATTGTACACTTTGTTATTGTATTTGCATCTAGCAAATTGTCTTCTGGTGATTCGCAAACTTCTTGTTGAGAATAACCATTTAATATCGAAACTACTAATGCTAAAAATAAGTAAATTTTTCTTGTCATTTTTTACGTTTTTAAACAATTAGATTTTATCTTCTTGTTTGGGCGTGCAAATTTACATTTTTTTTTTAAGTTAAGACTAAAAAATTAAAAAAGAAGAGCAAACAACTTCGGTTATGTATCTTTTCTCTCCTTCAGAGGTTTCATAAGAACGTGAAGTTAATTTACCCTCTATAGCTACCTCATTTCCTTTTTCAAGATACTTTTCTATTATCTCTGCCGTTTTATTCCATGCTACAACATTATGCCATTGAGTATCTGTTATTTTTTCTCCTTGTGTATTTTTATAACTCTCGTTAGTTGCAATAGAGAATTTTGCTAATTTTTTACCACTATCTAAAGTGATAATTTCTGGATTGTTTCCTAAGTTTCCAATTAATTGTACTTTGTTTCTTAACGTATTCATAAGATAAGTTTTAAACACTTCGACTTTGCTCAGTGCAGATTTATATTAATTCGTCAATTCGTTTTGACATTGCAAAGATGAAACAGTAATTAAATTACAGTCGATTATTAAACGTTTGTTTTCGATTGTAATTGAATGCAATCGTTTAATGAATTTTAGTACCTTTGTTTTCAAATAGTTATAGAATGAAATTTTATTTAGAAACAGAACGATTAATTTTAAGAGAATTACTAGAATCTGATATTGATGGGATATTTGAATTAGATTCTAACAAAGAAGTGCATGAATATTTAGGCAAAAATCCTATCAAAACTAAAGAACAAGCTTTAACTAACATTCAATTTATTAGAACTCAATATCAAGAATTTGGTATTGGTCGTTTTGCTTGTATAGAAAAAGCATCTGGTGATTTTATCGGTTGGTCTGGATTAAAATTTAATACAGGAGAAAAAGAAGCCTTAAACGGACATAAAGATTTTATTGATATTGGTTATCGTTTTATTCCAAAATACTGGGGAAAAGGTTATGGATATGAATCTGCAGTAGCTTGCTTAGAGTTTGGTTTCAATCAAATGAATTATGATATGATTTACGGAGCTGCTGATGTAGAAAATATTGGTTCCAATAAAATTCTTAGTAAAATAGGATTACAATTTGTAAACGAATTTAATTATAAAGAAGTTAAAGTTAATTGGTATAAACTAAACAAATCTGATTATGGAAGCTAGAAAATGTTTAGAATGTGATGCTAAAGTTGTAGGTAGAGTTGATAAGAAATTCTGTTCAGATTATTGCCGAAATGCTTTTAACAATAAAGTAAACAAAGAAAGTAAAAACCTAATTAGAAATACTAATAATCGTTTACGAAAAAACTACAAAGTTCTCACAGAACTAAATACCTCTGGAAAAACAAAAATTACTAGGCGAAAACTATTCGACAAAGGTTTTGACTTTAAGTTCATCACATCTATTTATACCACAAAAACAGGAAACACTTATTTTTATGTTTACGATCAAGGATATTTAGAACTTGAAAATGAATTGTATTTATTGGTAAAACAAGACTAACACTAACCTACTTGTTATTAAACTCTACTGTAGTTACAATAAAATTTGTTTATTTTTATACAATCATAAGAACCAACTATGAAATCAACTAACAATTTCCTCGCTGTTATCATTATTATTTTAACAGTTTACTGGAGTTTTAATGATATTAAACCTGCTGTATCAATCAATGAAAAAGGATTAAAAT
>JAHDHE010000049.1 GCA_020631475.1 Tenacibaculum sp.
TGACAGAAAAAAGTAGTTTTGGTTTTAGCCATTCGGTTTGTAAGATTTACTTACAAAGAAAAGAAAACTATTTGTTTTTATTGTAGATAGGTAATAGTAAAAATGCGAGTCCGCCGAAAACAATAATCATAAGGGTTTGGGCTGTCCACATAATCCAACCAAAGGCTGTTGCTGGTTCTTCTGGCACTCCAAACAAAGCTAATGCTCCTGCTACTGCTACTGGATACAAACCAATACCTCCATTGGTTGCTGCAATACTAAACCCACCCGCAATAAAACCGATTAACACCCCGCCAAAAGGCACATTTAATCCTTCAATCGCTGGTATGGTAGCCCAAAACATAGCTACATACATTACCCAAATAAATATGGTATGAAAAATAAATGCCCATTTGTGCTTCATCTTCAAGATACTTGTAACCCCTTCTATTAAACCAGAAACAAAATTTTTAATCTTTAGCCCTAATCCTGATTCTGCTTTTTTCACATACCTGCTCAATAAGAAAAAACCTAGAACTACCGCTCCTAAAATTAATGCAATTTTTGTTGGATTAAAATTCTTAGTTAATAATTCGTAAATGAAATCGAATTGTACAAAAAGAGTGATTGCAATGATACTTAACATCATAATCATGTCTGCAATTCGTTCAGCTACAATAGTTCCGAAACCTTTTTCAAACGGAATATCTTCGTAATTAGTCATTACCGCAGCACGAGAAACCTCTCCTGCTCTTGGTACCGCATAATTTACTAAGTACGCTACTAAAACTGCCATAGTGCTATTACCAAAATCTGGTTTATACCCCATTGGCTCTAATAAAAATTTCCAACGATAAGCTCTTGATAAATGACTTAGAATACCGAAGAATAATCCTAAAGAAATCCACCAATAATTGGCATCTTTAAAATATTGAAGTAACGTTTCGATTGATACTTTTGACAACGAGTACCAAACTAAAAAACCTCCCAAAATGAGAGGTAATATAATTTTTAAGATTTTTTTTATATTCAAAACTATGTAAGAGTATTATCTGCTTCGTTAGGAAAAACTAACGATGGTTTAAAATTCTTTGCTTCTTCTAGTTCCATAAAAGCATACACAATTAAAATTAACACATCACCTTTTGCAACTTTTCTTGCAGCGGCTCCGTTTAATGTAATTTCACCACTTCCTCTTGGCCCTGGAATAGCATAGGTTTCTAAACGCTCACCATTATTGTTATTTACAATCTGAACACGCTCTCCTTCAATAATACCTGCAGCATCCATTAAATCTTCGTCAATGGTAATGCTTCCTATATAATTTAAATCGGCACCTGTAACTTTTACTCGGTGGATTTTAGATTTTACTACTTGAACTAACATAGGGCAAAAATAGTTGTTTTTTGATGAATACTAACTTGTTGTTAATGAATTTTATTTTAAACTAATATTATCAATCAAACGAATATCTCCTGCAAAAACAGCAATAAAAGCACGGTATTTTTGATCTGATTCTATAATTGATGTTGTTTGTAACGTTTTTTCATCGGCAATCGTGAAGTACTCTAATTCTAATAATTTATGTTTTTTGAATTGTTCCTCAACCCATTGCTTTAGTTCATTAGCATTTTTTGTGCCAATTTTTTTCTTTATTTTTTTTAATATTTTATAAATAAAAGGTGCTCCTTCTCGATGTTCTTTAGTTAAACGAGCATTTCGCGAACTCATTGCCAATCCATCATCTTCCCTAAAAATATCACATCCTTTAATTTTAACTGGTAGCTTGTGTTTTTCTACCATTTTTTTAATGATTTGTAACTGTTGAAAATCCTTCTTACCGAAGTACGCTTTATCTGGATTCACAATTTCAAACAATGTTTTCACAATAGTTCCTACACCATCAAAATGACCATCGCGAAACTTTCCTTCCATTTGGTGCTCTAATCCGTCAAAATCAAACTTATCAGATGTAATATTTTCTGCATAAATTTCTTCTACTGATGGAAAAAAAAGCACATCACAATCAACACTTTCCAATAATTTAACATCATTGTCAAATGTTTTGGGGTATTTAACTAAATCTTCTTTATTATCAAACTGTGTTGGATTTACAAAAATACTCACAACTGTTATGTCATTTTTTTTCTTTGCTTTTTTTACTAAAGACAAATGTCCTTCGTGTAAAGCTCCCATGGTAGGGACAAATCCGATTGATTTTTTAAGACTTTTTTGTTGTAATAAAAAATCTTTTAATTCTGATTTAATTTTAAAAATTTTCATTTTCTAATAGTTGGAATCGATGCAAAATTAGCAATTTAACACCATTTTAGCATAAATTTTCGTATTTTTGCAGCTTCAATTTAAGAGAAAGATTTAATGAAGGATAAGAGAATATTATATGTTTCGTCTGAGGTAACACCTTATTTACCAGAAACAGAATTATCGTCTACTGCATTTAATGTTGCTAAAAATGCACATTCTAAAGGAGTTCAAACCCGTATTTTCATGCCTCGTTTCGGGGTAATTAACGAAAGAAGACATCAATTACATGAAGTAATTCGTTTGTCTGGGATGAACTTAATTATTAATGATATGGATATGCCATTAATAATTAAAGTTGCTTCAATTCCTAAAGAAAGAATGCAAGTTTATTTCATTGATAATGATGAGTATTTTAAGCGTAAAGCTGTTTATTCTGATGAAGATGACAAATTATTTGATGATAATGATGAGCGTATGATTTTCTTTGCGAAAGGGGTTGTTGAGACTGTTAAAAAATTAAACTGGGCTCCGGATATTATTCATGTTCATGGATGGATGGCTTCTTTACTTCCACTATATTTAAGAGAATTTTATAAGGAAGAGCCATTGTTTGCCGAAAGTAAGATTGTAACTTCGCTATATGATAAGAATTTTGATGGTGAATTAAATGGTGAATTAGCAAATAAAGTTCGTTTTGATAAAGTTGAAGAATCAAAAATTTCGACAATAGAAACACCTAATTACACTAATATTTTAAAGAGTGCTATCGAAAATTCAGATGCTATTGTTAAAGGTAGCGAAAATTTATCTGATGAATTAGAAACTTTTATCACACAAAGTAATACAAAAGTTTTAGAGTTTCAATCAGAAGAAACATTAACTGAATCTTATTTAGAATTTTACAAAGAAAACGTTTTAGAATTAAGCGAATAATAATAGAAATGATTAGAAAAATTGGTGCTTTAGGTATTAGCTTACTATGTTTAGGAGCTATAATATCATGTGAAAAAGATTTTAACGACCTAGGAACAAGTGTTGTTAATAACACAAAGTTTGAAACTGGAGAAATTTTATTGGATGTGGAGGTAACTCCCGTTGATATTGAAAGTGTAAGAGCCGATAATATTGGAATAGGTAGTTTAGGTGAATATTGGTTAGGTGTATATAAAAGCGATAAATATAAAAAAATTGAAGCTTCGTTTGTTAGTCAATTAGGGTTTCTAGTCAATCCGAAAACAAAAGACGTTAAACCTGCTACCAAAAATAAAGATCTAGATTCTTTATATGTGTTAGATAAAGTAATATTAAAATTACCTTATACAGCAACTAGCATTCGTAAAGCTGGAGATAGTAAACCTAAATTTAGATTTGATTCTTTATTAGGTAATCCAAACTTAGCGACTTCTTTAAAAGTTTTCAGAAACAATACTTTTTTAAACAATTTAGACCCTACAAATCCAGCAGTTTCTAATAGTTTTCAATCTAATGCTATATATGAAATTTCAGATCCAGTAGTAGATATGCTAAACGAAGATGAAAATTTTAAATTTCAACCAGCTCAAAAAGATACAATGTTTGTATTTAAAAGACATTATAGTAATGGAAATGAATTTAATGACACTATAAAATTAAACAATAAAGTTCCTTTTATAGCAGTTCCTTTAGATATAACAAAAATGAAATCTATCTTTTGGGATAATTTTAAAAATAATGAATTTAAAACTGCTGAAGCTTTTAATAATTACTTTAGAGGATTAGTCGTTAAAAGTGAAGGAGCTGATGGCTTAATGGTTCCATTATCTATTACAGGAGCTAGTTCTTCTGCTTCTTTAGAGTTCTATTATACAATAAGCAGATATGAAAAACAAGATGGTGTCGCTAATTTAGTATATAAAGATACTGTTCCTTCTAGCTATTCTTTTCCTTTGTCAGGTGTAAGAAATAGTATATATAATATGTCTGCAAGAACCGTAGCTCCACCTGCAAATAATTTCATTATCCAAGGAACTGCTGGTTCTATGGCTAAAATTAAAATATTAGACAATTCTAAACTTCAAGAATTAAAAACTAAAAATTGGTTAGTAAACGACGCTTCATTAAGCTTCTATGTTAATCAAAATGTTAATACAGATAAAAATAAAATTCCTCAAAGATTATTTTTGTACCAAGATAAAGACAACGGAAGTGGAGGTGCTTCACCTACTCAATTAACAGATGCATACAAAGAAGCTGGTACTTTTGGAGGTAATTTAGAATTAAAAGATGATAATCCAGAAAAATATACTTTTAGAATAACTGATTATATTTCTGATTTATTACAAGGGAAAAACGAAGCAACCATTGATCCTTTAATTTTAAAAGTTTACAATAATCCTACTGATAATGCTATAACTGATAGAGTTTTAAATACCAATGTAAAAACATATAATTGGAACCCTAGAGGTGTAACGTTACTTGATGGAAATGAAACTGCTAACGGAGCAAAAAGAGCTGTTTTAAAAATATCATATTCAAAAGAAAAATAAGAAAATTACTATGTGTGGAATAACTGGGTATATAGGACACAGAGATGCTTATCCTATTGTAATAAATGGGTTGAAACGTTTAGAGTATAGAGGATATGATAGTGCAGGAATCATGATGTATGATGGAGAAACAATGCATTTATCTAAAACTAAAGGAAAAGTTTCTGATTTAGAAATTATAACTAATAAAGAAGAAAAAAGAAAAAAAGGGCAAATAGGAATTGGGCATACACGTTGGGCTACACATGGTGTTCCTAACGACACTAATTCTCACCCTCACTTTTCACAATCTGGAGATTTAGTAATTGTTCATAATGGAATTATTGAGAACTATGACACTATTAAAAAAGAACTAATCTCTAGAGGTTATGAGTTTAAAAGTGATACTGATACTGAAGTTTTAATTAATCTTATTGAAGAGGTTAAAAAAACTGAAAAATGTAAATTAGGTAAAGCAGTTCAGTTAGCTCTTACCAATGTAATTGGAGCATATGCAATTGCTGTATTCGATAAAACAAAACCTAATGAACTAATTGTTGCTCGTTTAGGTAGTCCAATTGCTATTGGTATTGGTAAAAACAATGAAGAATTTTTCGTTGCTTCTGATGCTTCTCCTTTTATAGAATATACAAAAGACGCTATTTATCTAGAAGATGGTGAATTGGCTATCATCAAAAAAGACAAAGGTATTAAGGTTCGTGTTATTGAAAACGATAAAGAAATCGATGCCAATATTCAAAAACTTAAATTAAGTTTAGATCAAATTGAAAAAGGTGGCTATGACCACTTTATGTTGAAAGAAATACACGAGCAACCAAAAGCTATTATAGATACTTATAGAGGTAGAATGTTAGCTAACGAAGGTATTATTCGTATGGCTGGTGTAGATGATAATATGTCTAAATTTTTAAATGCAGACAGAATTATTATAATTGCATGTGGTACTTCATGGCATGCTGGTTTAGTGGGTGAATATTTATTTGAAGACATGGCTCGTATTCCTGTTGAAGTAGAATATGCTTCTGAATTCAGATACAGAAACCCGATTATTACACCTAAAGATGTGGTAATTGCAATTTCTCAATCAGGTGAAACAGCTGATACTTTAGCCGCTATAAAGCTAGCTAAATCTAAAGGTGCTTTCGTATTTGGAGTATGTAATGTTGTAGGCTCTTCTATTGCCAGAGAAACACATGCGGGAGCTTATACTCATGCAGGTCCAGAAATTGGAGTTGCATCAACAAAAGCATTTACAACTCAAATTACTGTTTTAACTTTAATCGCTTTAAAACTTGCTCAAGAAAAAGGTACATTATCAAAATCTGCTGTAAATAATTATTTACAAACGATGCAGCAAATACCTTTACAAATTGAGAAGTTATTAGAAATAGACACTAAAGTGCAAGAGATTGCTGCTGTTTATAAAGATGCTAAAAACTGCTTATACTTAGGTCGTGGGTTTAATTTCCCAGTTGCTTTAGAAGGAGCTTTAAAGCTGAAAGAAATTTCATACATACACGCTGAAGGTTATCCTGCTGCTGAAATGAAACATGGTCCGATTGCTTTAATTGATGAGAATATGCCTATTTTTGTTATTGCAACAAGTAAAGGTCATTATGAAAAAGTAGTTAGTAATATTCAAGAGATAAAATCTAGAAGTGGAAAAATCATTGCAATAGTTACTGAAGGTGATGAAACTGTAAAAGAAATTGCTGATCATGTAATTGAAATTCCTGATACAGAAGAAGCTTTAACTCCTTTATTAACTACCATTCCTTTTCAATTATTATCATACCATATTGCTGTTATGTTAGATAAGAATGTAGATCAACCTAGAAACTTAGCTAAATCGGTTACTGTCGAGTAATCTATTTAATTATAAATAATAAAAAATCCCAAGATAGAGTATCTTGGGATTTTTTTATTCATCTTTTTCAAAAATAGTATATACAGGAAAGTGATCTGAAAAACCTCCTTGATACCACGGACCAATGTATGTTCTAAAAGGGCTATTTTTAAATTTCCCTTTATAAAACTGCAACCAATCTTTCTTAAAAATACTAGCTTTTAAAAATGTATGTTTACTTTTTTCAGTATCAAAAAAATCTCTTGAAAAAATAATCTGATCAAATAAATGCCATTTTTTATAAAAAGTTAAAGTTCCTTCTCCTTTCTCAAATAATGATTTCATCGGATTATATAAATCATCTGTTACTAAGTAATCTTTTACACTCTCACTTGTTGGGTCGTCATTAAAATCACCCATGATAACAAATTTAGAATCTTTGTTTTCTAACTTTATTCTATCTATTACTTCATGTACTAATTTGGCTGCTTTAATTCGCTTGTGCTTAGTCTCTTCATCACCATCTCTTCTTGATGGCCAATGGTTAACTAAAACATGAATTAATTCTCCGTTTAATTTCCCTTTAACAACTAAAAGATCTCTAGTATAATCTATTTCACCTTCTTCATCTGTTAGATATAATGGGTGATTACTAGAAGAAATAACTTCAAAAAAATCTTGATTATACATCAACGCAACATCAATACCTCTTTCATCTGGAGAATCATAATGCACATAATTATAATTGAATTTTGATAAGTTTTTATGCTTAATTAAATCCTTAATAACCTTTGCATTCTCAACCTCGACTAAACCAACTATAGCCGGCGGAAAAGCAGATTGATTATTTCCCAATTGACTTATAACTGAAGTAATCTTCTTTATTTTAATACTATACTTTTTGGCATTCCATCTACGTTTACTAGACGGTGTATAATCATCATCTGCTGTTAATGGATTATCAACTGTGTCAAATAAATTTTCAACATTATAAAAAGCAATTGTAAATCTGTTTTTTCTTCTAGTTCTAGACATTAATTTATATTTATAAACCGAAATTACAAAAAATAAAAAGCACGCTATTTCTAGCGTGCTTTTAAGTATATTATTGAAGTTATGTATTAAACAACTCCTTGATCTAACATTGCCTCAGCAACTTTTACGAAACCAGCAATGTTTGCTCCTTTAACGTAATCTACGAAACCATCTTCTTGAGTACCATACTCAACACAAGAAGCGTGAATATCATTCATTATTTGATGTAATTTACCATCAACTTCTTCTCTAGTCCAGTTGTAACGTAAAGAGTTTTGAGACATCTCTAAACCAGATGTTGCAACCCCACCCGCGTTAGATGCTTTTCCTGGAGCAAATAATATTTTTGCTTCTAAGAAAGCTTCAACAGCTTCTGGTGTTGATGGCATGTTTGCTCCTTCTGCAACACAAATACAACCGTTTGCTAATAATGTTTTTGCTTCTTCACCGTTTAACTCATTTTGAGTTGCGCAAGGTAAAGCTACATCACATTTAACTCCCCAAGGTCTTTCACCTTTAAAGAATTTAGCATTAGGATATTTTTCTACATATTCATGAATTCTACCACGACGTACGTTTTTAATTTCCATAACGTATGCTAATTTCTCAGCATCAATTCCGTCAGCATCATAAATATATCCTGAAGAGTCAGACATAGTTACTACTTTTCCACCTAATTCAGTGGCTTTTTCAGTAGCATACTGCGCAACATTACCAGATCCAGAAACTACTACTGTTTTTCCTTCAAAAGAATCTCCTTTAGTTTTTAACATATTTTGTGCAAAATACACATCACCGTAACCTGTTGCTTCTGGTCTAATTAAAGAACCACCCCAAGTTGCTCCTTTACCAGTTAAAACACCAACAAATTCGTTACGTAATTTTTTATACTGACCGAACATGAATCCGATTTCTCTTCCTCCAACACCAATATCTCCAGCAGGAACATCCGTGTTAGCACCAATATGACGGAATAATTCAGACATAAAAGCTTGACAAAATGCCATTACTTCTCTATCAGATTTTCCTTTAGGATTAAAGTCAGAACCTCCCTTTCCTCCACCCATTGGTAAAGTTGTTAAAGAGTTTTTGAAAACTTGTTCGAATCCTAAAAATTTTAAGATTGATAAGTTTACCGATGGATGAAAACGTAAACCTCCTTTGTATGGTCCGATTGCAGAGTTAAACTCAACTCTATAACCTCTGTTTACTTGAGTTTCACCATTATCGTCTACCCAAGGAACTCTAAACATTAAAGTTCTCTCTGGCTCAACCATTCTTTCTAACAATTTTTTCCCTTGATATTTAGGATTGTTTTCAATAAATGGAATTACAGTTTCTGCAACTTCATGTACTGCTTGCAAAAATTCTGGCTCATTAGAATTACGTTCCTTAACGTAATCCATAAATGCATTTATTTTAGATTCCATAATCTAGTTGTTGTATTATGTTGTATAATTATTATTTTAATAATTTCGTTAAGCAAATATAATTAATTTACAATTTGCTGAATTTAAAATAGGTAATTATTTACCTATTTTTTAACTTTTCTTAATCGTTTTCGCTACAATGATTTCAATAGTCGATAACTCTTGACAAAACCTACACAACTTTGATATAAAAATCTTAAATTTGCAGCCTAATTTTTGATAAAAACGATGTTAGACAAGGTAAAAGAATTGATTGGTGATGTACAAGCTTTCAAAGCTACTTCGAAAGAAGAAGTGGAAGCTTTTAGAATAAAATATTTAGGAAGTAAAGGTTTATTAAAAGATTTATTTGCTGAATTTAAAAATGTTGATGCCGAATTAAGAAAAGATTTTGGTCAAGCTTTAAACAACTTAAAGCAATCTGCCGAAGGTAAAGTAGCTGAATTAAATGACGCTTTAGAAAGTGCCGTTGAAGAAAAAGGAATCTATGGAGATTTAACGCGCCCATCAGAACCAATTAATTTAGGTTCTCGTCATCCGATATCTTTAGTGAAAAATCAAATTATCGAGGTTTTTAATCGTATCGGTTTTACAGTTTCTGAAGGCCCAGAAATTGAAGATGATTGGCACAATTTTACAGCATTAAATTTGCCAGAATACCATCCAGCACGCGATATGCAGGATACATTTTTTATCGAAAAAAATCCAGATACTTTATTAAGAACACATACCTCATCGGTACAAGTTCGATACATGGAAAACAACGAACCACCAATTCGTACAATTTCTCCGGGTCGTGTTTTTAGAAATGAAGATATTTCTGCTCGCGCACACTGTATTTTTCATCAAGTAGAAGGTTTATATATTGACACTGATGTTTCTTTTGCCGATTTAAAGCAAACACTTTTATATTTTACTAAAGAGATGTTTGGTAAATCTAAAATCAGATTACG
>JAHDHE010000050.1 GCA_020631475.1 Tenacibaculum sp.
AAAACATATTACGATCCTGCAGATTTACGCAAATTCGGAAAAATAACAGAATGGAACGAAGAACTTGGAAACAAGTTCTTTGATTATTATGGGAAAGTCTTTGAAGAAGGTGCATTAACTGCTCGTGAAAAATCTTTAATTGCTTTAGCTGTTGCCCATACAGAACAATGCCCATATTGTATTGATGCCTATACAAAAGATGGATTACAGCGCGGAATAACTAAAGAGCAAATGATGGAAGCTATTCATGTTGGTGCAGCAATAAAAAGTGGCGCAACATTAGTGCACGGAGTTCAAATGATGAATAAAGTGAATAAATTAGAAATGTAAGAAGATCGTTCATTTTTGAAAGCAAAAATGTTACGAATCACTTATTCCCGTGAAAACGGAATCTCATTATTCAAATGCCACCTCGAGCGCAGTCGAGAGGTTTTATTTAGGTCTCGACTGCGCTCGACCTGACAGAACAAAACATAAAGTGAAAAAATCTCTTCAAGCAAGAAATAACGATTTAGCAAACACACAACGTCAGTTAGAAATTCTTTCAAACGGAATTTTTGCTGATGGTGAATTACCTACGTTTGCAAATAAGATAAAGGAAACTAATCAGTTTCCTTTACGTCCTAAAAAATTGGAAATTCTTCAAATTAATTTAGGATATATGTGCAACCAAGTTTGCGCACATTGTCATGTTGATGCTGGTCCAGATCGTAAAGAAATAATGACGATTGAAACCATGCAGCAATGTTTAGACGTTATTAAAAAAACGGGAGCACATACCTTAGATTTAACTGGTGGCGCACCAGAAATGAATCCTAATTTCAGGTGGTTTGTAGAAGAAGCATCTAAAGCTGGAATTAAAGATTTTATTGTTCGTTCTAACTTAACTATTATTAGAGCCAATAAAAAGTATTACGATTTACCTCAGTTTTTTAAAAAACACAACGTACACGTAGTTTCATCGATGCCACATTGGACACGCGGAAAAACAGACAAACAACGCGGTGACGGAGTTTTTGATAAATCCATCAAAGCATTACAAATGTTGAATGAAGTTGGCTATGGAATTGCAAGTTCTAACTTAAAACTAGATTTAGTTTACAATCCTTCGGGAGCATTTTTACCAGGAGATCAAATGGCGTTAGAATCTGATTTTAAAAAGGCATTGAAAGAAGATTTTAATATTGATTTTCATAATTTATTTGCAATTACAAATCTTCCGATTTCAAGATTTCTAGACTATTTAATTGCATCAGAAAATTACGAAGATTATATGTATGCTTTGGTTGAAGCGTATAATCCTATGGCAGTTGAAAATGTAATGTGTACAAACACACTGTCAGTAAGTTGGGACGGAAATTTATATGATTGTGATTTTAACCAGATGTTGAATTTAAAGGTAAACTCTAAAGTAAAACACATTTCTGAATACAATGAAGAATTACTTCAGAATAGAAACATAATTATCAATCAACATTGTTACGGATGTACTGCTGGCGCAGGAAGTAGTTGCCAAGGAGTTGTTGCTTAAAAGCAAATGAATTATTTTTTCAATGTAATAATATAACAATTAAAATATCACATCGAGTACTGTCGAGATGTTTTTTAAAATGAAAAGACTTGTTTTCTTTTTTTTATTGATTTCAATCAGTTCATTTTCTCAAAAGAACTTGAAACAGTTATTGAAGAAATACAACACAGAAAGTGTTCCATATATTTCTGTAAATGATTTAAGTAAACTAATAAAAAGACCTTTCGACTCCGCTCAAGGTGGCAAAAAGTTAGTTTTATTAGATTCTCGTGAGTCAAAAGAGTTCAAGGTAAGTCATCTTAAAAATGCTACATGTGTAGGTTACGACAATTTTAATATCAACAAAACCATAAAACAATTACCTGCTGATAAAAACACTAAAATTGTAGTGTATTGTTCATTAGGTATTCGATCTGAAGATATTGCTGAAAAACTTAAAAAATCAGGATATACAAATGTTTATAATTTATATGGAGGAATTTTCGAATGGAAAAATCAAAATAATTCTGTTGTAAATTCAGAAGGAATACAAACAAATAAAGTGCATACTTTTAATAAAGAATGGGGCAAATGGCTCTTAAAAGGAGAAAAGATTTATGAATGAAAAGTCGAAAGTCGAAAACAAAAAGTCAAAAGTGTCATTTCGAGCGCAGTCGAGAAATCTCCTCTTAATTTTCACCCGAAATCCCGAATTAGGAAAAGCAAAAACACGTTTAGCAAAATCAATTGGAGATGAAACCGCTTTAGAAATCTATAAATTTCTACTAAATAAAACTAAAGAAGTTACTCAGAATTTAACTTGCGACAAAGCTGTATATTACTCTGTAAAAATTCGTGAAAATGATATTTGGGATGCTAACATTTATCAAAAACATCAACAAGAAGGAGAAGATTTAGGTATTAGAATGCGAAATGCTTTTCAAAATTCATTCAATACTGGTTATGAAAAAGTACTAATTATCGGCAGCGATTTGTACGATTTAACTCCGAATCATATTAACGAAGCTTTTAATAAATTAGATAACAATGATGTTGTAATTGGACCTGCGGAAGATGGAGGCTATTATCTTCTTGGAATGAAAAAATTACAACCTCATATTTTTCACAACAAAGCTTGGGGAACTTCTTCTGTTAGAAAAGACACACTTAACGATTTACAAAAAGTAAACGTACATTTGTTAGAAGAACTAAATGATGTTGATGTTATTGAAGACATTGAAAATCACAAAGCATTTCAACAATTTTTAAAATAAATGTCATCCGAGGCACGAAGTAATCTCTCTGTTAAATAAACAGATTACTTCACTCGTTCCTCATTCGTAATGACAAATAAGTATATGAAAAAACAACAACTACAAGCAACAATAGATTTTTTAAAATCAAACGGAATTGCAAATCCTCAAATAGGAATTGTATTAGGAACAGGTTTAGGTAAACTCGTTGATGAAATTACAATTGAAAAAGAAATTCAATATTCAGAAATTCCACATTTTCCACAAGCGACTGTAGAATTCCATTCAGGAAAATTAATTTACGGTGATTTATCAGGTAAAAAAGTTGTGGTAATGTCTGGTCGTTTTCACCTATACGAAGGCTACAATTTATGGGAAGTTACCTACGGAATAAGAACCATGCATGGTTTAGGTATTTCTAACTTATTAATTTCAAATGCAGCTGGGGCTATAAATCTTTCTTATAAGAAAGGAGATTTAATGCTGTTAGAAGATCATATCAATTTACAAGGAGGTTCTCCGTTAGCTTTTAAAGGAGCAAATGAATTCGGAAATATCTTCGTAGATATGCTAGAACCTTATTCAAAAAAAATCAACAATAAACTGAAAGCTATTGCAAAAGTCAACGACATACAATTGCATGAAGGAATGTATGCAAGTGTTGTTGGTCCGCAATTAGAAACTAGAGCAGAATATAGAATGTTACAAATTTTAGAAGCTGATGCTGTTGGTATGAGTACCGTACCCGAAGTAATTGTAGCAAAACAAATCGGTTTGCCTTGTGCTGCAGTTTCTGTATTAACTGACGAATGTGACCCGAAAAACTTACAACCGGTAGATATTGGAGAAATCATTGCAATAGCTGGAAAAGCAGAACCAAAAATGATTACCTTGTTTAAAGAATTAATAAAAGAAATTTAATAATGAAAAATCAACAAATTGCCGTTTTAACAATGCGTTTACTATTAGGACTTATTTTCTTTTTTCAAGGATTTGGAAAAGTTTTTAAATTCGGCTTAAGTAATGTATACGAAAACTTTTTTCTGAAGAGTTACGGAGATTTGTTACCTGATTTTTTATTACTATTTTCAGCATATTATACTTCCTTAATTGAGTTTATCGCTGGTTTTTCACTAATTATAGGGTTTAAAAGAGACATTGCATTGTATTTCTTATCCTCAGTTTTAGTAATTGTTACGATCGGCCACGGAATAAAAGATCCTATTTGGGATTTATCACATGTAATGTACAGAGCAATTCTTTTAGTAAGTTTACTATTACTTCCTAAAGAGCTTGACAAATATTCAATAGACTTTTTAACAAGAAAAGATAAATAAAATGAGTTATTTAGATACTACACACGACGTTTATAAAGAAGCAGCCTTAACACCAGATGTTGGTTTATGTTGTACCACAAATCCTATTTGGGAACTACCAGGATTAAAAATTCCACGCATTATGCAAGAAATGAATTACGGATGTGGTTCTACTGTACATGCTCGTGATTTAACTAACAATCCAAAAATGTTATATGTTGGTGTTGGTGGCGGAATGGAATTATTACAATTCGCTTATTTCAACAGAAATAAAGGTGGTGTAATTGGTTTAGATGTTGTTGACGAAATGTTAGAAGCATCACGTAAAAACTTTGTTATTGCAGAAGAGCAAAACGATTGGTTTAAATCTGATTTTGTTGATTTACGTAAAGGTGATGCAATGAATTTACCTGTAGAAGATAATTCTATTGATGTTGCTGCTCAAAACTGTTTATTCAACATATTTAAGTCGGATGATTTAAAGAAAGCGATTGCAGAAATGTATCGTGTATTAAAACCACACGGACGTTTAGTAATGAGCGACCCAACCTGTGAACAAGAAATGAATGACGAATTACGTAACGATGAACGCTTACGTGCGCTTTGTTTAAGCGGAAGCTTATCTATTGCTGATTATGTAAAAGCACTAACAGATGCTGGTTTTGGAACTATAGAAATTAGAGCCAGAAAACCATATAGAATTTTAGACCCTAAAAATTATCCAACAGACGAATTGATTTATATAGAATCGATTGAAGTTGCTGCCATTAAAGACCCGATGCCAGAAGACGGACCATGTATTTTTACAGGAAAAGCTGCAATTTATTACGGAGATGAAGATTATTTTGATGATGGTTTAGGGCACACTTTATTAAAAAATCAGCCTTTAGCTATTTGCGACAAAACTGCAGCTGCTTTAAAAGCTTTAGGTAGAGACGATATATTTTTCTCAGAATCTACATACCATTACGATGGTGGAGGCTGCTGCTAACAAATAACTCACATTAAGTTTTTAAAAAACGCTTATTTCTAAATTAATGAAATAAGCGTTTTTTGCTTTATTTAACATCATTAAAAAGTAAGTATGGATACTTTTTTTCGTCAAAAGCTGAATATTAAAAACCTTTTTTATGATTTTACTACTTCTTTTTATTACAGCCTGTTTTTTAGCTTATAGTAATGGCGCCAACGATAACTTCAAAGGTGTTGCTACTTTATTTGGTGCAGGAATTACCGATTATAAAAAAGCAATTAATTGGGCTACAATTACAACTTTTTCAGGTTCGGTTGCTGCGATTTTTTTAGCAGAAGAATTAGTAAAAAACTTTTCAGGAAAAGGACTCGTTCCAAATGAATTAATTCAAGCTCCAAATTTTGCAATAGCCATAGCATTAGGAGCTGCAATTACTGTGTTTGCTGCCACAAAAATTGGGATGCCAATTTCTACCACACATAGTTTAGTTGGTGGTTTATTTGGCGCAGGTGTAATGGCTGTGGGTTTAGAATTTAATTTCGAAAAACTAGGAAATACTTTTTTAATGCCACTAATTGTTAGCCCACTAATGGCTGCAATTTTAAGTTTATTGGCATATTTATTCTTCAAATTTATTAGAAAACAGATTCCTTCTTTAAATAAAGAAAATCCAACTTTATTAGGAATCAGTTCTCCAAAAATTTTAGATTCTTTACACTATACAAGTTCTGGAATCGTAAGTTTCGCCAGAGGGTTAAATGACACACCAAAAATTGTCGGGTTATTAATCATCATCAATACAATTGATATAAAGTGGAGTATGATATCCGTTGCAATAATAATGGCCTTAGGAGGCTTACTTAATGCAAAAAAAGTAGGTGAAACGATGAGTAAAAAAATAACAAAAATGAATTCCGGACAAGGTTTTACTGCCAATATGATTACTGGTTTATTAGTAACCACAGCAAGTATTCATGGAATGCCAGTTTCTACAACACATGTTTCTGTAGGTTCTTTATTTGGTATTGGTACCGCTACAAAAAAAGCGGACTATAAAGTTATTGGAAAAATTGTTTTATCATGGGTTTTAACCCTACCAATTGCCGCAATTTTAAGTGCAATAACTTTTAAAATTCTAGAATATATTTCTTAAAATTTACAAATTGACATTAAACTTAGTTAAATTAAAAAAACAATTCTATTTAGTTTTAACTAAATGATAAACACTTCTACAATTTTACCAAATAGAATTCGTTTTTTTGTATAATGAAAACATTAAAAGAAAAACTACTTCAACTAAAAGAAAAGAAAAACGTATTTATACTATTAAAATATATAACAGGATTAATCTTGTTTGGATTTCTTTCAATTATATTATTATTCTCTTTAGTGTATTTTGAAGTGTTTGGTAAATTGCCTAACAAACAAGAATTAACTTCTATCATCAATGAAGAATCATCTTTAATATATTCTTCAGATAATGTAATTATCGGAAAAATATTTGCTGAAAACCGAACTAATCTCAAGCTTGAGCAAATTCCACATCATTTAAAAGAAGCTTTAATAGCCACAGAAGATAAGCGATTTTATTCTCACAATGGTTACGACGGTCAAAGTTATGCTCGTGTTTTTTTTAAAAGTATTTTAATGAGAGATGCTTCTGGTGGCGGTGGAAGTACCATTACTCAGCAATTAATTAAAAATCTTTACGGAAGGCAATATCATGGTTTTTTAAGCATGCCAATTAATAAAATTAAGGAGCTTATCATTGCAAGACGAATGGAGCGTTTATACTCTAAAGATGAAATATTACAGTTATACCTTAATTCTGTACCTTTTGGTGAAAATATTTTTGGAATAGAATCTGCTGCTAATCGATTTTTTAACAAATCAGCTGGTGAATTAAAAACAGAAGAGTCTGCTGTACTTGTAGGTATGTTAAAAGCTAACACGTATTATAACCCTAGATTACATCCTAAAAATGCTATTCAACGCCGTAATACTGTTCTTCAATTAATGAATAACGAGACCTATTTAAGCAATCAAATTACCGACAGCTTAAAAAAGTTACCCATTAACCTCAACTACAAAAACCTTACTATAAATGCTACAGCTGGTTACTTCACTTACCAAGTAAAGAAAAAAGCTTCTGAATTTATAAAAACGGTTAATGAGACTTTAAGTAGCAACTATAATTTAGAAACTGACGGTTTAAAAATTCATACAACACTGAATTACGATATTCAAAAAATTGCTGAAAAATCTGCTAAAAAGCAACTTATTATAAAACAACAGCAACTGGATAAAGAACTACAGTCAAACATTTTAAAAAGAAAATGGTTGAAAAAACAACAGTTTACAGAAAAAGACAAACAAAAAAGATCTCTTAAACTCTTTAATTGGGATAGTACAAAAACAATTACTGGAAATAAAATTGACAGTCTTTGGTATTATGAAAAAATGTTGAACGCTTCAGTTTTGGTTACAAATCCGAAAAACGGAGCTGTTCTTAGTTGGGTGGGTGGTAATAATTTTACTACACTTCCTTTTGATATGGTGTTGTCACATCGTCAAATTGCTTCTGCTTTTAAACCGTTTTTATATGCTACGGCTTTAGAAAATGGAATTTCTCCATGTGATTATTTTGAAAACAAAGAAAAAACATACTCAGAATATGAGAATTGGACTCCAAAAAATGCCGATAAAACTTCTACTCCCGATAAAAAAATTGCCCTCTGGTATGCTTTAATTCAATCCATGAATATTCCAAGTGTAAATCTTTATTTTAAATTAGAAAAAGAGCTGTTAACTCGTACCTGTGAAAAATTAAAATTTCCAGAGCTTACAAACAACACTCCTTCTATCGCTTTAGGAGCTCTCGATTTATCTCTATTTGAAGCTACCAGAGCTTACGGTACTTTTGCTAATAATGGTAAAATGAACGATTTATATATGATTACAAAAATTACAGATAAAGATGGTGAAATCATATATGAAAGTAAAGAAACAAAATCTGAAAAGATATTTACAGAAAAAAGTACACAAACTTTAACTACTATATTACAACGAGCGGTAGAACAAGGAACAGGAGCTGCTATAAGAAATCGCTATAAAATTAAAAGTCCCCTTGCTAGTAAAACGGGTACAGCACAAGACTATACCAATGCTTGGTTTATAGCATACACACCTAATATTGTTTTTGGAACTTGGGTTGGAACTTCGAAAAATGATGTTCATTTTAATAGCGGTAATGGTTCTGGATCATCATTAGCACTACCAATTGTTGCCAATATTTTGAAAGAAATAGAAAACAAACCTGAATTAAGAAACAAATACCTAACTTCTTTTAATATTCCTGAAGAAATCTCATCTTCAATTGATTGTACTCCTTACAGAGAAAAAGGAATTAAAGGTTTTTTTAATAGACTCTTTGGAAAGAAAAAGAAAGAAAACTAATTTACGCAAACAATGTAGCAAAAGCTTCTTCTATTTTACTTACTAAAATCAATTTTATTGAGTGATTTTTACTGGTTATTTTATTGTATTTAGAAGTTACAAAAGTTTTATACCCTAGTTTTTCAGCTTCCGTAATTCGTTGATCTATTTTAGATACTGGTCTAATTTCACCTGCTAAACCAACCTCGGCAGCAAAACAAACATTTGGGTTAATCGCCATATCTTGGTTTGATGATAAAATGGCAGCAACCACTGCTAAATCAATCGCAGGATCATCTACATGAATACCTCCAGTTACATTTAAAAATACATCTTTAGCGCCTAATTTAAAACCTGCACGTTTTTCTAACACCGCTAAAATCATGTGCAATCTTTTCAAATTATAACCTGTTGTAGTACGTTGTGGTGTTCCGTACACCGCTGTAGAAACCAATGCTTGAATTTCAATCATTAACGGGCGAATTCCTTCTAAAGTAGAAGCAATTGCGGTTCCGCTTAAATCAGCATCTTTTTTTGATATTAATATTTCTGATGGATTTGACACTTCTCGTAATCCACTAGATAGCATTTCGTAAATTCCTAATTCGGCAGTAGAACCAAAACGGTTTTTTTGCGAACGTAAAATACGATAGGTATGATTTCTGTCTCCTTCAAATTGTAAAACCACATCTACCATATGTTCTAAAATTTTAGGACCCGCAATGTTTCCTTCTTTATTAATATGACCGATTAACAAAACAGGAGTCGCTGTTTCTTTAGCAAATTTTATCAATTCAGCAGAAGTTTCACGTATTTGAGAAATACTACCTGGAGAAGCTTCAATAGAATTGGTGTGTAATGTTTGGATAGAATCAATCACCAAGACATCTGGTTGAACTTCTTCAATGTTTTTGAAAATTTGTTGAGTGTTGGTTTCTGTAAGAATTAAACAATTAGAGTTTTTCATATCCAATCGCTCAGCACGCATTTTTATTTGCGACTGACTTTCCTCCCCAGAAACATACAATACTTTTTGTGGAATTTGTAAAGCTATTTGTAATAGTAAAGTGGATTTACCAATTCCTGGTTCACCTCCTAATAAAACCACAGCACCTTTTACTAAACCACCGCCAAGAACGGTATCTAATTCTTGGTTTCGAGTACCAAATCGCTCTTCAGGATTTAATTGAATATCTTCTACTCGTAAAGGTTTAGAAACTCTTTTCTCAACATTTGTGGGTGTTTTCCAACTTCTTTTTTCTTCTTTCTGAATTACTTCTTCAACAATGGTATTCCATTCTTTACACGCGTAACATTGTCCTGTCCATTTAGCATGTTGCGTTCCACAATGCTGACAGAAAAAAGTAGTTTTGGTTTTAGCCATTCGGTTTGTAAGATTTACTTACA
>JAHDHE010000051.1 GCA_020631475.1 Tenacibaculum sp.
CCTTCTTGTTTTTGAATTAAAGCCGATGATGGATTTTTAATATATCCTAACCATTTTTTAGCACCATCAAAATTTTGTTTACGTAACTGCAAGAAAGCAAGTAATATGAATTCGTTTTTAAAATAGAATAAAACAAAAATACCAGCCAATAAAAGAATAGAAATACCATTCATTATATGACCTTGTGTAAATTCATATACAGACCAAATTGTTATTAATCCAGCTAAAACTAATTTTATATTTTTATTGAACATAGTTTCTTTTTATAAAACGTGCAAAAGTACGTTTTTATACTTAATTTTTTATTTATTTTTTATAGAACTTCTTGTGTTTATACCAAGCTAATGAGCCAAGAAAAGCAACAAAAGCAACAGAGTAATATACCGATGTTGGTGTAATTACTTTATCTCCACTTGCATATGAGTGTAAACCAGATAAGTAGAAATTAACACCAAAATAAGTCATCATTATAGATGCGAATGCAATAATAGTCCATAAATTAAAAGTATATCTACTTCTTAATCCTGGAATTAAACGCATGTGTAAAACAAATGCATAAACCATTATTGATACTAAGGCCCAAGTTTCTTTAGGATCCCATCCCCAATAACGCCCCCAACTTTCGTTTGCCCACATACCGCCTAAAAAGTTACCAATAGTAAACATTATTAAACCAACTGTAACAGCCATTTCATTTATAATCGTTAGCTCCTTTAAATGTAGGTTCATTTTCTTTTTGTTGTTCTTATTGGTAAAAATAATTAAGAATAAAGAAAAGATTCCTAAAATCATTCCTAATCCAAAAGGACCATAACTAGCAACAATAATAGATACGTGTACATATAACCACCAAGAATTTAACACAGGAACTAAATTTGCAATTTCAGGATCTAACCAGTTTTGCTGTGCAAAAAATAAAATAGTAGAAACTAAAAAAGTAGTAGCAGCTATGGTTAGTGATGATTTTTTTCCTAAAATCAATCCAAATAACATAGCGGAGAGTCCAACAAAAATAATGGTTTCATAAGCATTACTCCAAGGTGCATTTCCACTAATATACCAGCGCATTGCTAAACCTGTAAAATGAGCAATAAATAATACTATTATAACAGCAATTAATGCTTTTATTATATAGTTAATCCAAGGTTTGTTGTTGAATATTTGTAAAAAAACAAATAGAATCATTAATAAACTTACATAGCGATAATATTTAGATAGTTTTACAAATATGTTCGCCTTATTATAAGCAATTTCTAGCTGAATTTTATCTGTTGATGGAATAACCTCTGCTCCAAATTTTCTTTGAAATTTTTTAATTCCATCTAAAACTTTATTTGTTTCTGTATAGTTGTTAGATTTTTTTGATGCTTGTAGTAACTGAAAATAAACAGGTAAAGATTGACGAACAAAAACAGAGTCTGTTCCTTTAAAATTAGCTTGAGAAGTTTCTGGTTGCGACACCCATTTGTTCTCTTCATTATTTGGAATAGGATAGATGCGTAAAATTCCACCACCTAAAGCTTGAGACAATAACCAAACTCTTCGCTCAATTTTTATTGCATCTAATTCAAGTTTACTTTGAATTTTTTTCTTTTGAGCTTCTACAACTAAGTGGCTAATTTTTGAAGTGCCATTTGAATCATAAAAATCAACAAATCTAGCATATTCAGTGTCTTTTGGTAATCCTAAAACTTCACGAATTTGTGTATTTCCTTTCTCTAAATAAATAAAAGGAACGTTTAGCCAAAACATCGGAGCTTCTGTAATAGAAACTAAAATTTGACTAGGTGTTAATCCTTTAAAGTTATCCGTATGTGCTACTTTTCGTACTAATTCAGAAGCGAAGGTATGCGCTGGTTTCATACGTCCGCCAGCATCTTGTATTACTAACTCACTAAATAAATCAGCATGTTTTTTATCAACTACCGATTTTTGTAAAACAGAATCAATTTGTGCTTCTGTTAGTTGTTTTGACTGATGTGTTTTATGTTGCGAAAAACTTATTGCGCTTACTAATAAAAGTGCAATTGATAATCCTGCTTTTTTAGTTCTTATTTTATTTAATGATTTTTTTAAGAAATGAAAACGTGTGTTTTTTACAAATAAAGAAGCGATTAAGCCAAAGAATAATAAAAAGTAACCAATATAGGTTACTGTTGTACCCCAAAAATCATAGTTAATTGATAAATGAGTTTGTTCTATTTCTTTAGAATTATCATAACTAGATTGAAATAAACGATATCCTTTATAATCTAAAATATGGTTCATGAATATTCTAAAGTCAAAAGTTTCATCTTTATTAATCACAGTTACCTCACTAGCAAAAGAAGCTGCATTTTCTGATCCAGGATATTTTTCTAATTGAAAATCGTTTAATTTTACGCTAAAAGGAGTTTTACGTTGTTTAGCACCATACCAAGCTCTAAAATTTAAATCACCAATTTTAAATTGTTTTTGACCATCAACATTAAACTGTCCTCCAGTTAATTCTATACGCTCCGTTTTTCCATCAGTGGTAACATCAAAAACAACCATGTCGTATTTTTTAGGATCTTTTTTTCCACGAACAGTTTTAACTTCTCCTTTTATTGGGTAATTTGGTACAACAAAAGGTAAACCAGATACATTGTAAAGAGAACGTAGTTTAAAATCTTGAATAGTATCTTGTTTTACCAAGCCTTTTTCTTGCGTTGCCATTACCTGAAAATTACCAGAAGTCTTTGTTAATATTTTTAAAGAATCATTTTGTTTAAAAATATTAATATTAGCTCCGTTTTCTTTTGAGTTAAAGCCAACTAAAATATTGTGTATATTCTGTACTGTTCCGCTTTTAATGTAGTGCTCATGTCTTTTTCCGCTCGAACTTTCTACAAATAAAATATGTTCGGTAGCATTATCATCTTCTATAAATTTTTCTTCAACCCAAGGTATATAATCTACAAGTTTAAAATCTACTTTATGATTTACACTTTCTTTTTTTGGTTGAAAATATTCGGTAAAATGAACAGAGTTGTTTCCCCAAGCAGATAATAATAGTTTATTGTTACTTTCTTTCTGAAACTCGTTATCATCAATAATAACATTTAAATAATTAGTGTCAGAAAAAAAGGTATTGGTAGTTTCCCCTTCATCAATAATCATTAAACCTTCGTAGCTAATATATCTTGTAATACCAGCACCTATTAAGATTAATAAAAAAGCTACGTGAAATAATAAGACCGACCACTTTTCTTTTTTGTATAAGCGATACCTAAAAATATTTCCAAAAAAATTAATAATAAAAAACACCATAATTAATTCAAACCACCAGGTGTTGTAAACTAATGCTTTTGATGTTTGTGTACCAAAATCATTTTCTATAAAAGTTGCTACTCCCATGGCTATTGCGAATAAGAAAAATAACACAGCCATTAAGCGGGTTGAGTAGAGTATGTTTAAGATTTTTTTCATTAGTGAATCTGCTAAGTGTAAAACTTCACAAATTTACGGATTAAAGTGGAGAAAGGATTATGATTTCAATCATTTTTCAAGTAATAAATATGTTAAATATAAATGAGTTATTTGCCTATTTTTTCTCCCATTTTAACAAAAGTTTCAATACGATTTTTGGTATTATCTAAAATATCTTGATCTATAGTTATTTTATCCTTATCAATTAGTAGAACAATAGTAGAGCCTCCAAAAGCAAAATAACCCATTTCGTCTCCTTTTTTTATTTCAGAATTAGGTGTGAAAGTCTCTATAATACTACCAACCATTGTTGCACCAACAGGCGCAATAATTATTTCTCCTTTTTCTTCGGACGATAAAATGCAGTATTCTCTCTTGTTTTCGCAAAAAACTTTAGTAAAGTTTGATGCTAGAGCGTAAGGAGAAACTGAAAAGTAATCTCCTTTAATTTTAGTCATTTCTGATGGTGTTCCGTCATAAGGAAAATGATAGCGATGATAATCATTCGGTGCTAATCGTAAAATAATTAAAGAAGAGTTTTTATGTTTTTCAGCTAATGCTGAATTTCCTAAAAACTCTTTAAGAGTAAACCTTCTACCTTTTATAAAGAAGTTGTGTATATCAGCTATGTTTTCAAAAGCTAGCATTTTCCCATCTCCAGGAGAAACAAAACCATTTTCAATCGGACGAGCTGTAGGTTTTAGTTTTCGGTAGAAAAAATCATTAAAAGAAGTGTAATCTTTAATCGATTTTTCTGCTTCATCCATATTGATGCCTAATTCTTTTACAAACCCTTCGATTTTGTTAATAGAACTTGGGTTGTCCATTTTTTTACCATACCAAGTAGATAAAAACTTGCGTTTAGCAATTGGTAAAATAGCCATTTTTCCAAAAGGATTATGATATAGGAATTTTAAAAAACCTTCTCCAGGAGGAGTTTCAGTAATTTTTTCTCCAGATTTTCTGTCAATGAATTGTATTTGCATAGTTCTTATTCTTCGGTGCTATCAATTAAAATAGTTAGCATATCAATAGCTGCTTGAGCGATCTTAGTTCCAGGTCCAAAAACTCCTACAGCACCTGCATCAAATAAAAATTGATAATCTTGTGCAGGAATTACACCACCAACAATAACCATAATATCTTCACGATCATATTTTTTTAATTCAGTAATTACCTGCGGAACTAATGTTTTGTGTCCCGCAGCTAATGAAGATATTCCTAAAATATGAACATCGTTTTCAATAGCTTGTTTTGTGGCTTCGATTGGTGTTTGAAATAAAGGACCTATATCTACATCAAAACCTAAATCGGCATAACCTGTAGCAACAACTTTTGCGCCACGATCATGACCGTCTTGCCCTAATTTTGCAATCATTATACGAGGTCGACGTCCTTCTAATTTAGCAAATTTATCCGCTAATTCAGAAGCTTTTTTAAATAATTTATCGTTTTTTATTTCTTTACTATACACGCCAGATATGGTTTTATGTACTGCTTTATGACGCCCGAAAATAGTTTCTAAGGCATCAGAAATTTCACCCAAAGTAGCTCTGTTTCTTGCAGCTTTAACAGCTAAATCTAATAAATTTCCTTCACCTGATTTTGCAGATTCAGTTAAATCTTCTAAAGATTTTAAAACGGCGTCTTGATTTCTTTTTGATTTTAAATCGTTTAACCTATCTATTTGAGATAAACGAACAGCTTCGTTATCAACTTCTAAAATATGTAACGGATCTTCTTGTTCTAATTGATATTTATTTACGCCAACAATTACATCTTGACTGCTATCAATTTTAGCTTGTTTTTTGGCAGCAGCTTCTTCAATACGCATTTTCGGAATTCCTTTTTCAATAGCTTTGGTCATTCCGCCTAATTCTTCAACTTCTTTAATTAGTTTCCAAGCACTGTTTGCTATATCTTCAGTTAGTTGTTCAACGTGATAACTTCCTGCCCAAGGATCTACCGTTTTTGTAATGTTGGTTTCTTCTTGTAGGTAAATTTGTGTATTACGTGCAATACGTGCAGAAAAATCTGTAGGTAATGCGATAGCTTCATCTAAAGCGTTGGTATGTAAACTTTGTGTTCCGCCAAAGGCTGCTGCCATTGCTTCAATTGTTGTTCTGGCTACATTGTTAAACGGATCTTGTTCAGTTAAAGACCAACCACTTGTTTGACAATGGGTGCGTAAAGCTAATGATTTTGGGTTTTTAGGGTTGAATTGTTTTACCATTTTTGCCCAAAGCATTCTGCCGGCTCTCATTTTAGCAATTTCCATAAAATGATTCATTCCGATTGCCCAGAAAAAAGAAAGACGAGGAGCGAAGGTGTCAATGTCCATTCCGGCTTCTAATCCTTTTTTTATGTATTCTAAACCGTCAGCTAAAGTATATGCTAATTCAATTTCTGCAGTAGCACCCGCTTCTTGCATGTGATATCCTGAAATAGATATTGAATTAAATTTTGGCATATTTTCAGAAGTATATTTAAAAATATCCGCAATAATTTTCATTGATGGAGTAGGTGGGTAAATATATGTATTACGCACCATAAATTCTTTTAATATATCATTCTGAATTGTTCCGGCTAATAACTCAGGAGTAACTCCTTGTTCTTCGGCTGCTACAATATAAAATGCTAAGATTGGTAAAACAGCTCCGTTCATAGTCATGGAAACAGACATTTTATCTAACGGAATTTGGTCAAATAAAATTTTCATATCCTCGACTGAATCAATAGCTACTCCAGCTTTACCCACATCACCTTGTACACGTTCATGATCAGAATCGTAACCGCGATGTGTTGCTAAATCAAAAGCAACTGATAGTCCTTTTTGACCAGCAGCTAAGTTTCGACGGTAAAATGCATTACTTTCTTCGGCAGTTGAAAATCCTGCATATTGACGGATAGTCCATGGTCTACGAACATACATTGTAGAATATGGTCCGCGTAAGTTTGGAGCAATACCAGCAATAAAATTTTCATGTTTTTTGCTATTGGTATTTCCGTCTTGATTTTTATTGATGCTTATATTTGAAACGTCTTTTCTATTCATTTTCTAAGCGTTCTTGTTCTAACTTTTCAGCTAATCGTTTTTGAATGATTGGTTTGATAAGTGTTTGTTCGTTTCTTGGTTTAAAGAAAGGAAATAACTCTAAATCGTTTTTCATTTTATCCTTATCATTCTGAATCTTATTTGTGCCTAATAAAACCAATTCACCAGCATCAAATTTTGTTTGTTCTTTATCAGCTGATTCTTTAATTTTTCGCTGAATAATACCTTCTTTTAGTTGCTTTAAAAAACCACCGCTTTTTTCAATTGTTTTAAAAATAGTTAAAGCGTTTTGTGCTAGTTGCTTTGTAATTGATTCTATATAATATGTACCATCGGCAAAATTTTGAGCATTTGCTAATTCGCTTTCTTGTTGTAGTATTAACAATTGATTTCTTGAAATGCGCTCTCCAAATTCATTTGAATGATGGAAAATGTCATCATAAGCAATATTACAAACTGTATCTGAACCGCCCAATATAGCGCTCATACATTCAGAGGTTGTTCTAAGCATATTTACATTATAATCGTATAGAGTTTTGTTTCTAGAGCTTGGTTGAGAGAATATATGTGTGTTATTGCTTTTTACTTGATATTCTTGTAAAAGAGAAGACCATAAAACTCTAAAAGCTCTTAGTTTGGCTATCTCAAAAAAGTAATTACTGCCTACCGAAAAATTAAAGTGTATTTTATCAGCTATTTTAGGTCCAAAATGATTTAAATATTCATTAGCATGTGCTAAAGCATAGGTTAATTGCTGTGTAATATTGGCTCCTCCGTTTTGATATGTAGATGTGTTAATACAGATAGAATTATTGACATTGTTAACTATTTTTTCTAGTTCGTCATGGTCGTTTTTTGAGTTAGTAAACCAATTACCAGTGTTAATTAAGTTTCCTATAATATCTATGTTAAAATAACAATTATTAGAATTTAAGTGATTTGAAAGTTTAGTAACGAAATCTGCAGATAAAAATTTAAAATTAAAATATAGAGTAGTATTTTGAGCATCTATATTATTAAGTAATACTTTGTAATCGAATTTGTTTTTAGCTTTAAATTCAATTGCTTTAGCTCCTCTTTTTAATGAGTCGATCGCAAATAAATTAGCTACTTTTTCATCTTTAATAAAAATCGACTGACAAACGTTGAATCCTTTTTTAGGACTGTTAACTTTAATGTTTGTCCTATCTTCTTTTGTGTAAAATGGTTTAACGGTAATGTTTTCGTCGGTTTTCCAAAGTAGTGTTTCATTATAGTCAGCACCTTTTAAGTCTACTTGAATTTTTTGTTTCCATTCGGCAGGACTTATTTCTTTGAACTCATTAAATAAAAAATTGCTCATTACTTTTTTATGGTGTCAAATTCGATAATATAAATATCTTCATTCTCTTTCTTCATTAAGTATTTCTCACGCGCGTAGCGTTCTAATTGAAGGGAGTCTTGAAGCTTTTGTATAGTTTCTTTGTCTGTTTTAATTTTCTTCTTGTGATAATCAATCCAAGTTTCTAATTCTTCAATTTCTTTATTAAATTCTCTATGTGTAAGGTAAGAATTTTCATCAAAAAAAAGCATCCAAACTACAAAAACAGTTAAAATAACTACGTAAATATTTGTAGCTATTTTAAATGAAGGTTTGTTTTTTATTGATTTTAAATTCATTTTATAATCGATCGTTAATTACTGTTCTAACTATATCAATAGCAACAGTATTGTATCTGTCGTTAGGAATAATAATATCTGCGTAATTTTTTGTTGGTTCGATAAATTGTTGATGCATTGGTTTTAGTGTGCTTTGGTAACGACTTAAAACTTCATCAATATCTCTTCCTCTTTCTTTTATGTCTCTACGAACACGTCTAATTAATCGTTCATCTGCATCTGCATGTACAAAAACTTTAATGTCGCAAAGGTTTCTTAATTCTTTACTATTAAAAATTAAAATACCTTCAACAATAATTACTTTACGAGGATGAGTTTTAATGGTGTCTTTGGTTCTGTTGTGAGCAACGAAAGAATATATAGGTTGCTCTATTATTTTACCATTTTTTAAATTGGTTAAGTGTTTAACCAATAAATCGAAATCGATAGCTCTTGGGTGATCGAAGTTTATCTTGGTGCGTTGTTCGTAACTTAAGTCGTTAGTTTCGTTGTAATATGAGTCTTGTGAAATAACGCAAACTTCATCTTGTGGAAGTTCGTTAATTATTTGATTAACTACAGTTGTTTTTCCGCTTCCAGTTCCTCCGGCAATACCGATAACAAATATATTTTTCATTAAGTTTAAGTAAGATGTAAAGTTTTACAAATTTAGGAAAATAAGTGCATAAAAAAAGCGCTAACTTAAGTTAGCGCTTTTTATTTTTGAGCCGATGAGAGGACTCGAACCTCCGACCTGCTGATTACAAATCAGCTGCTCTAGCCAGCTGAGCTACATCGGCTTTTGCTTTAAAGCGTGGCAAATATATAATGTTTTTTAAAACTGCCAAAAACTTTTTTTATTTTTTTTAATGCTTAATTTTTAGTGCTATTTTAAGTGTTTGAAATATAAATTATTATGTGTTTTTTTATGTTGAATAAAAATATATTTTAAAAAAAAGTAATTAAAATGATTGGGTTTTTATTGTTGTGCTTTGTATAAAAATACTTTTTCCCTGTAAAATTTGTTCTTGAGATAGTTTAAAAAAAAGAAAAAGTTCTAGGTTTTTCCTAGAACTTTTATCAAGAATAAATATTATTAAGAATAATAGTTGATGAAAAAATTACTCTTGTTGGTTTTTAAACGAAAAACATTTGCGTTTATTATATTTAAGCAGTTAAAGGTTTTCCTTTTAAACGCTTTTCAATTCTTTGCTTAACAACAGTTAAACGTTTCATAGCATCCATTAAGTCGCTATCTTTCGTTTCTTTATACACTTCGTTTATCTCTAGTATTAAAGCTTTCGCTTCTCTAGAGGCTAATATTCGATCACTAGTAGTAACAAATTTGAATTTTCTGTTTTCAAATTCGTCTGCTTTACTAATTAATTCTGCACTCATAAAATATCACTATTTTTAATTAATTGTCTTTTTAAATTGAGTCTGGTAATTGATCCTGATTAAAAAGATTTGTTTCCTTATAAATAAATGGGGCGACAAATATATATTAATCTTTCATTTAACCTATAATAAATCAATCAAATTGTTTTATTTATTTATAAATTTTAATTATATGGTGCTTTAGAAAGCTAATTTTTGCTTTTTCAATCAATTATAGTCTTAATCTATAGTGTTAAATATATTAATTTTTTATTATGATATCAAATTTATTATCAGAATATTAACATTTA
>JAHDHE010000052.1:0-6306 GCA_020631475.1 Tenacibaculum sp.
CTTGGAGGTGTTCCGGTTTTCATTCTACCAGATTCAAAACCTTTTGCAACTAAATCTTCTGTAATTCCTGTAGAAGCTCCTTCGCCTGCTCTACCACCACCAAATGTTTTTTCTCCAATATGGATTAATCCATTTAAAAAAGTACCAGCTGTTACAATAACAGTCTTTGCTTTTATTTCTAAACCAAGAACAGTTTTTACACCAACAATCTTATCTCCATCAAATAATAATCCGTTTACAGAATCTTGATAAAAATCTAAGTTTTCGGTTTGTTCTAACATCGTTCTCCAACACTCTGCAAATTGCATTCTGTCGGATTGCGCTCTTGGACTCCACATAGCAGGTCCTTTCGATTTATTAAGCATCTTAAACTGAATAGCTGTCTTGTCAGTAACTATTCCGCTATAACCTCCTAACGCATCAATTTCTCGAACTATTTGTCCTTTTGCAATTCCACCCATTGCAGGATTACAACTCATTTGAGCAATGTTTTGTAAGTTCATTGTAATTAATAAAGTGTGTGCTCCCATGTTAGCACTTGCTGCTGCTGCTTCACTACCAGCGTGTCCACCTCCTACTACAATTACATCGTATGTTGTATTAAATAAACTCATTTTATTATATCGGTTCCACGTGGAACTTTTAGTTGTTATTTAAAATATTTAAACAAGCATTTTCTTTTTCTCGCATAACTTGTTTCTCTTCTTCTGTTTTATCTTTATATTTCATGTAGTGTAAAACTCCGTGAATAATTACTCGGTGTAATTCGTTTTCGAATGAAGTATTAAACTCTTTAGCGTTTTCTTTTACTCTATCAACTGAAATAAAAATATCGCCTCCTACTAACTTTCCTAAAGTATAATCGAAACTAATAATATCTGTTAATGTATCGTGTTGTAAAAACTCTACATTTATTTTATGAAGATAATCATCATCGCAAAAAATATAGTTTATTTCACCTAATTCAAAACCTTCTTTATCTATACATTCTTGAATCCAAGTAGAAGTTTTCTCTTCGTTTTCTAATTGAAATTCTATTTCGTAATTAAATGCAATCATTATATTTTATTGGTTTGAAA
Source organism: Tenacibaculum sp. (assembly GCA_020631475.1). Taxonomy (GTDB): domain Bacteria; phylum Bacteroidota; class Bacteroidia; order Flavobacteriales; family Flavobacteriaceae; genus Polaribacter. The sequence continues at coordinate 1,080 of JAHDHE010000052.1, forward strand.
AATGAATCCTTTAAGTTTACGAGAATATCCTATATACCTATAACTGTTTTCTGAAAAACAACTAGATTCATGTCTTAAATCAGAAATACTCTCTAGCTTTTTTATATACTTTTTCTTATCAACATCTTTATATTTATATTTAGATGAATTATCATTTAATATTTCATTGGAATCATTTAATAATAACTCAAAATATCGTTTTTCTTTTTCTATAAGATAAGTATTAAAATATAAATCGTTTGGTTGAGAAGGACCAAATCCACCAGGTACGCTAGTTCTTATATTATTCATCATCATATTGTGTTGTTGCCACATCATAAATTGTTGATGATGCCACCACCAGTTGTAATGATAAGAATAATTAACATCAACGTAATCTACCCTTACTTTAACATGATTATCTTTAGTTGGATTAACTGTAATTGTAGTATTATATTTATTCTTTCCAGCTTTTTTTAAAAACTCTTCCATTCCAGAAAAACTTTCATTTCCTTTAATTTTTGAATCTAAAGAAGAGTTTATATTAATATTAGTACTTGAATTAGTATTTATATTATGAATTTTCACATTGGCTTCTTTTTTATCATTTCCGAATTGATAAATCTTATTATTATGATAAAAAGAAGTGAATTTTTTAAAGGCTTTAACCTCTTTTTTATTGTCAAATCTTTTAATTTTTGAAGGAAGAAGTTCTAAATTATTTAAAGGAATTTTTACAAGTTCAGTGTAATTATCACTCACATTTTCTTTTGTAAATATTAAATTAGATTGATCTAAATATACACGTGAACTTAAAGTTGAACCGTTTGCTACAAACTCATCTGTTTTAACAGCGTCTATAGATGTTGAACCAATAAAATCTTTAAATTCGATATTTTCTTTTAAATTTAAAGTAAATTCTACTACTTCATTAGTTCCATTAAACTGAGAAATAACAAACTTATCATCATTTTTATAAAGTAAAATAGAACGATTATTATCTCTAATTACGGTTAAAAAATCGTCATGTTCTTTAGGTTCGTTTTTTATAATTTCGTTTGTCATTGTATTTACATCTACTCTTTGTATATAACTATCTTTTTTAATTTTATAAGTTAATAGTAATGATAAAATATCTTTATCTTGATGAAAAGATAAAACACTGTATGATTTTTTATTTTCAAAAGGAGTTAATTCTGTAATTTTATCTCCATCAAAAAGAAATGAATGTACAGTGTACATTTTATTTTTCTTGTTTTTTGAAAAAACTAAATGAAAAGAACGGTTATCAGATAAATTACCTGAAAAAGTGTTCTCGGTTTTAAAGTGTTTAGGAAGTTTTATAAAATTATTTGCAAAACTATTATACGCAAACAAAAAAACGAATGAAATTTTTAAGAATAAATTCATCAGAAATTAAAGATATAAGTAATTAAAGTAAAATTGATTATTTTTTCTCTGGAAGGCTAAAATATTCTTGTACCTTCTTTTTGTAATTTTGGCGCAAAGGTAGTGATTGTCTGTTTAATATCTCTGTTTGATTATAAAACAGCTTTTTAAACTTAAGTTTTTTTATAGTGTTGTTATTAAATTCTTGAAGATTTGTATTAGATTTTCTTTTATTGTCTTGATTCTGTTCAAAAGTAGCTTTATCTAACTTTAGCAATTCGTAGTTTAACTGCTGCATTCTGTTAATGCTTTGTTGTGTAAATCCTTTTTCTAAAATATCATTTTCTAATTGCTCCATTTCTTTCAAAGCTTTTTTTGCTTTTCCAGATCCGTCCTTACCTTCTTTAATAGCGTTTTCTAGTTGTTGCCTTAATTCAGATTGTTCTTTATATATCTGATATAATTCACCATTTAATCCCTCACCTTGCTCACCATTCTTACCTTCTTTTCCACCTTTCTTTTGCCCTTTTTCACCATTTTTTCCATCCTTTGGCTTATCTCCATTTTTCTTTTTCATACCGTTTTTCATCTTATCCATCAACTCTTTTTGCTTCTGAATAATATCTGGTAAACTAAACGATTTACCTTTCCCCTTTCCTTTTCCACTTCCAGGTTTAGGGTTTTGCATAGCATCTAAAGTATTACTTAACATATCGGCTAAAGTATTAGCAGATGTCATTACATAGCGTTGATTTGATATTCCATTACTAAAACTATTATCAGCAAAATTTTCTAAAGATTGATTTAAATTATAATGCGCTTGTGCTAAATGATCTTGAACTTTTGATGATATTTTAGGAACTTTTATTGATAACACAAACAAACTATCATCAATATGTTCAAAATAAGTTTTAAGAACGTTTTGTTTTTGTAAGTTTTTACCAAAATCAGGATGCGATGAATTACTTGAAGAAAATATATTCATTAAAGCTTCTTGATCGAAAGAGAAAGTAATTAAGTTTTCAAGAATCTGACGAATTCCTTCCATGTTTTCTTCTTCCATATCGGCAGATATAGATTGCATAGACTGTTGCATTTTCTGACTCATTTTTTGCATCTTTTTAGATGCTTTCTTTTGATTTTGTTTTGCGTCAGATTGCTTTTTTTTATCTAAATTTTCTTCAGATTTATTTAGTTCTTCTTGAGTTTCTTTTTTAAAATCTTCCATAGAAGGTAAATCCATAGGCGATTTTAAATCTTTATTATCTTTCTTTAAATCATTAAGCTCTTTTTTTACTTCTTGAAATTCTTTATTTATTTTGTTTTGTTCTTCTTTTGTTGCTTCTTTTTTACTTAAATCATCTTGTTTTTTTGATAATTCATTTAAATTATCGGCAATCTTATTCATTTTTTGCTCAACATAAAAACGCTTAGTCATTTCTAAAATACGTTCTAAACTACGCTCTTGTTGTTTATTTTGTTCAGCTAATTCTTTGGTTTTTTTAAGTAAATCTTCTCTATTAAGCTTTTCAGCTAATTTTTTTAACTCGTCTAACAACTTTTGTTGTTTTTCTAATTTTTTAAGCTCTTCTATTCGCTTTTTTAAATCTTGTTTCTTTTCTTCTAAAGTTTGGTCTTTCTCTTTTTTCTCTGAAAAATTTTCTTGTAGTTTATTCGTTTGTCGTTGCATCATTTGCTTGTATTGCTCTTGACGTTTAATTACATTTTGAATTTTCTTCTGATCATTCCAGTTTACATTCTTTTTGTTTTGTAATTCAAACTGAATTTTTTCTAAATCATTTTTATTTTTTTGTTGCTTATTTAAAGAGTTTTCTATGTTTTGGATATAGTTTTTTTGCTCTTGTAATAACTCATTTTCTATTTCGTTAGTAGATTTTTGGCGATACGAAAATTTATTACTTACCGTTTTTTTACTACCATTTACAACATCATTATCATATACCTGAAAATACATCTCATAATCTATTCCTTCTTTAAGGTTTAAGCTATTTGGAAACTCGTAATAAAATGTTTGAATGGTTTCTTTATTTATTTTAATTAATTGATTATTAATTGTTTGAGTGTTATTTTTATCGTAATACACCAATTCTAATTTCTTAAAACCATAGTCATCAGCAATTTGCCCAACAAACTGTGCATTACCACGAGAAATACTATCAATATTAGAATTTACATTAATAGTTGGAAATTGATCTTTAACAACATTAATAGAAAATTGCAGTTGCTCATAGTCTTTCAAATTTTCGTTCGATGTAGAAATCTGATAGTTTAAATTCTTTGTTATTCTTTTTTGATATTGAAAATCAACAGCGTTTATTTTTTTAAAACTTGTTTTTTTATTTTCTTGAATATAATTAACCGTATCAGTATCAGTAGTTTTAATAGTCCATTCTACTAATGTTCCTTGTGGAACACTTATATTACCAGTATTATTTATCGTTTCATTTTTCTTTTTAATATAACCAGGATACTTTAAATTCAACGAAATATTTTGAATGCTAGGTGTTTTTATAACATTAATAGAATAATTTTGAGAGTTAATTCCGTTTGCGCTCGCAAAAAAAGTAATAGGTTTTTGTACCTCTACAAACGTGTAAGAAAACAATCCGTTTCCTTCATTTTCAAAATAGTATTGCTGGTTGTTATAATGAACCTTTGTTTCTTGTGGAACAATGTCGCCAGTGGTTTGTATATACACCGTAATATCTTTTCCTTTTATAACTTTTAAATCATTATTTGTTAAATTAAAATAAAAAGGAGCTGGTGGTGTATAAGCAACACGATGATTAACAACACGACTAAAACTTTGTGATAATTTTGTAGAAGTTCCAGTTAAGAAAGAAAACAACCATATAAAAATCGGAATTAAAGCATATTTTAAATATTTTTTATTCTTGCTAAAATCAATCGCTTTATTAAAAGAAATTGGTTGTAGCTCTTTTGATTTTTGCGCAATACTAGCTAATAATAAATCAGATTGCTGATTGTTTTGCTGTAATTGCAATACATTTAAAAGCTTGTCTTTAACTTCAGGAAAGTGATTTCCAATAATTTTTGAAGATTCTTCGAAAGAAATACCTTTTTGTAATCCGATGATTTTAAAAATAGGAAAACAAATAAATCTTAAAAACAAGAATAGTTCAACAATTATAAACAACCAAAACAAAAAGGTTCTTGCTGTGGGTTGCAACCATAAAAAATATTCTATAAACAAGGTGAAAAATAAGTAAATCAGTCCTAAAGAAATAAATAATATACTTCCTTTAATTAGCTTATTTGTGTAATACTTCTTACTAAACAGCTGTAATTTTTGTTCTATTTTGTTAAAAACTTTCATATCGAAACATAAAAGTACTATTTTTAAAAGTAAAAATTTGTTAAACATTTCTGTAAGCATCAATAGAATGTTACAACTAAACCTTAAAAATTATAGATTTACTATAAAACGATAAAAATAAAAACATGAAAAAACTAGCTATTTTAACTTTAGTATTTACATCATTTAGTCTATTTGCACAAAGTCCATGGACTAAAAAGAAGAATGAGGGATATGTACAATTATCGTACACTACTATTTCTAATTACGATAAACTTTTCGGAAAAAACGATATTATTTTACCAGGAAAAGTGTCGGATAATACAATTCAATTATATGGAGAATATGGACTTTCTGATAAAACAACTTTATTGGTAAGCTTACCTTTTAAAATGTTATCGGGTATTAATAATAAAAGTGCATTAGGTAACTTACAATTGGGAGTTAAGCATAATTTTTATAATAAAAAATGGCTATTATCTGGTCAATTAAATGTTGAAGCTAATACTTCAGATTACGATG
>JAHDHE010000052.1:6406-9339 GCA_020631475.1 Tenacibaculum sp.
AAAAATGACTGAGAACGTAAGAGTACGATTTGCTCCAAGTCCAACAGGACCTTTGCATATTGGTGGTGTAAGAACTGCTTTATTTAACTATTTATTTGCTAAAAAATACAACGGAACATTTGTGTTACGAATCGAAGATACCGATCAAACACGTTATGTTGCTAATGCAGAACAATATATCATTGATGCTTTAGAGTGGTGTAATATTCCTTTTGATGAAGGACCAGGAAAGAATGAAAAATTCGGACCATATCGTCAGTCAGAGCGTAAAGATTTATATAAAAAATATGCAGACCAATTAATAGAAAGCGGTTGGGCATATTACGCATTTGATACTGCTGAAGAGTTAGATGCTCATCGTAAAAATCACGAAGAAAACGGAAAAACGTTTACCTATAACTGGCATAACCGTGAAAAGTTAAACAGTTCGTTGGCTTTATCGACAGAAGAAGTTAATGCTAAACTAGAAGCTGGAGATAAATATGTAATCCGTTTTAAAACCCCACAAGACGAAACCTTGATACTACAAGATGAAATTCGTGGAATAATTAAGATAGATACCAATGTTTTAGACGATAAAGTTCTGTTTAAATCAGACGGAATGCCGACTTATCATTTAGCAAATATTGTTGATGATCATTTAATGGAAATCAGCCATGTTATTCGTGGTGAAGAATGGTTACCATCAATGGCGTTACACGTGTTATTATACAGAGCTTTTGGTTGGGATGCACCAAAATTTGCACATTTACCATTAATCTTAAAACCTGTAGGTAAAGGAAAATTAAGCAAGCGTGATGGTGATAAATTAGGATTTCCAGTATTCCCGTTAGAATATACCAACGAACAAACAGGTGATGTTTCACGTGGATACAAAGAAGACGGTTATTTTGCCGATGCTTTTATAAACATGTTGGCTTTATTAGGATGGAATCCTGGTACGGAACAAGAAATTTTCTCTTTAGAAGCATTAATCGAAGCTTTTGATTTAAGCCGCGTAAGTAAATCGGGTGCTAAGTTTAGTCCAGATAAAACCAAGTGGTTTAATCAACAATATTTACAGCAAAAATCTGATAAGGAATTAACAGATTTATATTTACCTATTCTTTCAGAAAAAGGAATAACAACTGATGAGGAATTTACAGAAAAAGTAGTTGGTTTAGTTAAAGAACGCGCTACGTTTGTTGCTGATTTTTGGGAATTATCAAGCTTCTTTTTTGTAAATCCAGAAGAATACGATGCTAAAGCAGCCAAAAAACAATGGAAAGAAACTACAGGCGAATTAATGCAAGAATTAATTACTGTAATTAAAAACATTGAGGATTTCTCTATCGAAAACGCTCAAACTGAAATTAAAGGTTGGATAACATCTAAAGAAATAGGTTTTGGTAAAGTAATGCAACCACTACGATTAAGTTTAGTAGGTAAATTAGCAGGACCCGATTTGTTTGATATTATGACAATGATTGGTAAAGAAACCACATTACAACGAATAGAAAACGCAATCAACAAATTATCATAAAAGTAAAAAAGCCGCTAAACAGCGGCTTTTTTACTTTTATATACTTCTTTTTAGAAACAGAACCCTCCAGAAGTACTTTTTCCTGCATGGTTACCACCTTCAAAAAGATTGTTCCAATTAAGTCTAAATACTACACCTAAAGTTCCTTGTATATGAGAGCGCATGCTTTCAAAACTTTCTAAAGAGTGTTTGTAATATATTTGAGGGTTTATACCAATATTGTCAGAAACCCAATAAATACCTCCTGCTCCAATATTAAAAGTAGGTGTCATTTTACGTTCAGAATCTACAACACTGGCACCCACAAAAACATAAGGACTAAATTTATCTAAAATGGCATCAAAATTATAACGTAAAGAACCATCCATCGAAAAATATTTAGCAGAATTGCTTATAAACCCAACATCATCAATTGTGTTAAACGACATGGCTCCGTCTAAAGATAAACGCTCACCAATAGGCATAGTCATACTTAAAACCGGTACTTGAAATTGATATCCATCACCAATAAAAGCAGCATCACTTTCGCTAAATTTTGTAATTCCCATCCCTATTCCTATTTGCCAAGAGTCGTTTAAATTTTGAGAAAACAAATTTATTGAGCAACAAAGCACAACGATTAATAGAATTTTATTTTTCATTAATAGATTGATTTATAATAATAACTTGGTTGAAGCTAATTTAGTATAAATTTACTTAAATAGCGTTTACTTTTTTTATTGCTTCGGTAAAAGTATCAAGATCATTATTATTCATTACCAGGTGAATAGCTTCATCGCAAACCTTTTCTACGTTGTCTGTAGGAAAATGTAAAGCTACCGCAGTACGTTGCATTAAAGTTACCTGTTCCCTATCTACATGTTCATCGGCAAAAACCATTTTTGTTAAACGGTATAAACGCTCAATACGTTCATCGTAATTTACTGGCGGATGTACCGGAAACTTTTCAGGATTCTTTAAAATCTCTGCGTATTCAATTTTACTGATGTTTAATTTTTTTGCAGCTCTATCTAATAATTGTTGTTCACCATCGGCAATAATACCATCAGTCTTTGCAATTTTTACTACACTGGCAAAATGCCCTATTTCTTGTTTGTGTTTTCCAGTAGCGTATAAATCTGATATCGACATATTTTTTTGTTTTTTGTAATTAGTATCGTTTTCTTTTTTAGAAGCATTGATGTAAAAAAAAGTCACCAAAAACCTCATATTAAATTTAAGAATTTTTCACTTAAAAAACAATATTAATTTTTCTTATAGTATTACTTAAAAATATAAATTATTATAATAAAACCGACTTATTTTTACCTGTTTTTTCAACGGTTTTTAAAAAAGAGATTACAATATCGTTATTTTAACTCTTTTCTTAGTTTAAAACAGTGTTAAAACGTGTTTTTGTAACAAAACTAAA
>JAHDHE010000005.1 GCA_020631475.1 Tenacibaculum sp.
TGAGAAATAAACTGGTTATTTTTTAAATTTAAAATATTTGTTCCTCTAAAAAACAACTGAACTTCTTTATTAAAATTCCATTGAATTGAGAAATTTACAGCATAAATATTTTGAGAAATGCTTGTTGATTTTACATTTTGATACAAACACTCTAAGTTCCAAATTAGACTATTCACTTTACCATAAATTTTTGGATACACATTTATTTGTTTTAAAGAATAGTCTAAAACTGAAAACTCATTTTTAGTTTTAGTATCTGAATAATAAATTTTTTTTGACTTATTAATTTAGTTTCCATTTAATTTGTTTCCAAGTTAAAGGTTCGTTTTCTATCATCCTTTCTATGGTATTGTGGCAAATAGTTTTCTTTGAATTAGAAACCAAGCAAGATTTATGTTTGCTGTATGCAGGAAAAGGAAACTACAACATTGTAATTACCGACTCTAAAAATAGTTTTTTACTGAATAAAAATATGGAATAAAAAAATCGAAGTAAATACTTCGATTTTCCTTGTTTGTTATTGTTTCAATCTAAATTTCACTTCAACAGGCAAATGGTCAGATGCTTGTTCGAAGTTTTTTAGCACTTTTCCACTTACGTATTCTATTGTGTTTTCTGTATAAAAAATATAATCTAATCTTTCAAACGGATCTTTAGTATCAAAAGTTAAATCGTAATTATCTTTAGAAAAAGCAGCGTTACCAACTCCTGGTAAATCAAATATTTTATTTATTGCTGGATCTTTATATTTTGGATCACTATTAAAATCTCCTAATAATATTGTTGGATGAGTTTCTGCATGCTTTTTAAAAATATCAATTACATGATTTAATTGCTTTATCCTTGTTGCTTTATCAAACGCTTCTAAGTGCGTATTTATAACTACTATTTCTTTTCCATCTAACACTACTTTTACAACCTGAACCAATCTTTCTAAATACAATGCGTCTCTATAAAAAGGATTATCTGGAACACGCTCTAACACAATACGTTCATAATCTTTTAACTTATATTTACTTAAAATAGATTGTCCTGAAATTATTTTTCCGAAATGCATACTTGGTGGCCAATACGGAAAAGGCACATAGCGTTCATCCCAATTTACGCCTTTTGCTACGTAATTATATCCCAACTTCGCAAATTCTTCTTCTTGATTAACTTCATAAGATCTTGATGCATTGTAATCGATTTCTTGAAATGCAATAATATCTGGATTTACTTTTTTTAGTTCTTCTTTTACCTTTTTTAAATTATCGTCAAATAATTGTTTTGGTTTTGCAACAGCTCTATTATTTGTCATTCCACTTAAATAACCAACATTATAGGTAACAATACTGTATACAGAATCATTACTAATCGTTGTTGGGTAATTGTTTTTTATCAATTTTGCATAATCCTTTTCATCCATTGTTGGAGATGAAGCCCAGAAAAAAAAGATTAAAAATGCTACCAATACTAAAGCTAGAAACTTTAATAAAACTCTCAGGAGATTTTTCATAAATATTAAAAAAGTGTTAAAGTGATTTTCAAATTTAAACTTTTTTAAAATAGTATAGTCATAGGTATATAAATAATTAAAAAACTTAAATTTTATAAAAATGAAAAAAATAATAGTAATCTTAGTTTTAGCTGTTGGATTTACAATTTCAACTCAAGCGCAAAGAAGTAAAAAAGGCGATTTTGAAAAGTTAACTACTGAACAACAAACAGAATTAGCAGTTAAAAAAATGACTTTAAAGTTAGATTTAACTCCTTCTCAACAACGTCAAATTAAACCTTTATTAGCTGAAAGAATTGCAAAGCGCAAAACAATGCATGCAAAAAGAAAAGCGATGAAAGAAAATGGTGAAAAAAGAGAAAAATTATCTGCCAACGAACGTTTTGAAAAACAAAGTAAAATGTTAGACAGACAAATTGCTTTTAAAGCAGATATGAAACGTATTTTAAATGATAAACAATATGAACGTTTTGAAAAAATGGCTGGTAAAAGAAAACATAAAGCTATGAAAAAATTAAAAAAGAGAAAACACAGAAAAGAAATGAAAAAAGAAAAATAATATTGTTTTATAGTAGATTGGTTTGATTAAAATCTCGGTTCTGGAAACAGAACCGGGATTTTTTATTAATCTTCTTTAAACCAACTTGAATACTTCACATAGTTATTAGATATTCTATCAATCTCACCAGAAATTAATTCTTGAGAAATATCTTTTACTTTTTTAGCTGGTACACCTGCGTAAATACTTCCACTTTCTACTACAGTATTTTTAGTAACTACTGCTCCTGCTGCGATAATTGAATTGGATTCTATTATACAATCATCCATAATAATGCTTCCCATACCCACTAAAACATTGTCTTTAATTGTACATCCGTGTACAATAGCATTATGACCTACTGAAACATTATTACCAATAGTTGTTGGTGATTTTTGATAGGTTGCATGTATCACTGCTCCGTCTTGAATATTTACTTTATCTCCCATTTTTATGTAGTGTACATCTCCACGAATAACCGCATTAAACCACACACTACATTCTTTTCCCATTTGTACATCACCTACTATTGTTGCGTTTTCTGCTACATAACAATCTTCAGGAATCTGTGGATGCTTCCCGTTTACTGGTTTTATAATTGGCATAAATTTCTATTTAAAATAAGACAACAAATTTGCTTTTTTTGATGAAGATACCATAATTTCTTTTCCGTTTGATAAAACTACACTTCCTCCTTTTCCTTTTTTATATTTTGCTATTTCATTCACATTAACCAAATACGATTTATGAACCCGTGCAAAAGAATTTTCTTTAAGTGCATCTTCGAAATATTTTAAGGTTTTACTAACTAATTTCTTAGTGTTTTCAAAGTATATTTCTGTGTAATTATCATCGGCTTTACAAAAAAAGATATCTTTTACATTCACAACTTCAAATCCGTCTTGCTGAGGGATCGTAATCTTTCCTACAGCTGTATTTGTTTTAGGCTTTAATATCGTGTTTTCTAACTCGTTTTCTTTTTCTTTTATTTCTGTAACCAAGTTAACCGCTTTTATTAACTCATCTATCGATATTGGTTTAAGCAAATAATAAGTAGCTTGATTATTTAAAGCTTCGATTGCATAATGATCGTAAGCGGTTACAAAAACGATTTCAAAAGTTTTATTTTCTACTTTTTCTAACAAATCAAAAGCATTACCAAATGGCATTTCTACATCTAAAAAAACTAAATCTAATTCGTGTTTTTGTATCAATTCATATCCCTCTTCAATATTACTTGCTTCACCCAACAATTCTATATTAGGACAATATTTAGAAATGTAGTTTCTTAACACATCTCTACTTATCGCTTCATCTTCAACAATTATCGTTTTTAATTTCATAGCTTAATCTTTTTTAAGAATCAACTCAACTTTTGTTCCGCTTCCATCTTTAGAATTATCGGTAATATTTACAGCTATTTTATCTTCGTACATATCGTTTAAAATTGATATTCTGTTACGAATCGTACTCATTCCTTTTGATTTTTGCTTGAGTTGATTCGCGGTTTTCATTTCCATTGATTTCTGTCTTCCAATACCATTATCATCAATCGTTATTAAAATGGAATCTTGAGTTTTCTGACTCATTGAAATCGTTAAATCTCCTTTTTCTTTCATATAACGAAGCCCATGCCAAATTGAATTTTCGATATAAGGTTGTAATAACATTGGCGGAATAGAATAGTTTTCTAAATTGATTTTTTCATCAATTGTAATTATATAATCAAACTTTTCTTTAAATCTGTTATGTTCGAGTTTTGTGTACAACTCAATCAATTCTATTTCTTTTGATAATGGAATAAAATCTTCATCAGAATTTTCTAAAACCGATCGCATTAACACAGAAAATTCCGACAAATATCTATTTGCACTTCGTTCATCATTCACCGCAATAAAACTATTTACAGAGTTTAAGGCATTAAAAATAAAATGTGGATTCATTTGAGAACGCATCGATTTTAATGCTAATAAATTATTTGCTAATTTTTGTTGTTTATTGGTTCTAAACATAAAATAAGCCAATAAAATCATTAAAATAATTCCTACAATTAATGAATAAATAATTAATTGTTGACGCTTATTACTTTCCTGTACTAATTGTTGATCTTTATATGCTAAATCTATTTTACTATCGCTTAACTGCTTATCTTTTTCTAAGCTAGCAATTCTACTTTGACTCTCTGAAATTCGTTTATTAAAACGTTTAATCTGTTGAATTTCTTGTTCTTTTTTTGAATACAAAGTATCTACTAATTTTACATATTCTCGATAACTGTCTAAGGCTTCTGAATATTCACCAACAGTTGCTAAAACTTCCGAAAGTTTTCTGGTTGCGTCTTTTTGAATAATTAAATCTTCTTTTTCGCTAGCAACCTCAATACTTTTCTTTAAAAAAGGAATAGATTCTTTATAGGCTTCTTTTTGAATGTAAGCATTTCCTATCTTATAATTTATTTTTTGAGAAGTAATCGAATCTACCAACGATTCTTTTTCATCAGCTTCAACAATAATATCATCAGCGTTCTCTAAACTTTCTTTTCTTAATTGAATTTCTTCATCATACCGTTGTGATTTATTGTAAAAATCGGCTACTTTTTGTTGTTCTTTTAAAGAGCGCTTTTTATTTTCTTCAGATGCTAATTTTAAGGAATTCTTATAATATCCATCTGCCTTTTTCGTGTTTCCTTTTGCTGCATAAACTTCGGCGAGTTTAGAATTTAAATCGGTTATTTTAGGAGTTATTAAATTCGATTTTGCAAGTTGCAATGCTTTATTATAATTAAACTCAGCTTTTTGATATTGTTTTGTTTTTACATAAACATCACCCAAACCTTCGTAAGCTTTTAGCTTATTATAAGTACTTAATCTTTTATTTAAACTTTCTTTATAGTTTTTCTCGCTATCACTATACTTTTTATCTAAAAATTCAGCTTTCGCTAACAATAATCTTACTTCAACCTCATTTTTTTCTCTTAATGAAGTTTTATAATTTTGAATAGCTAAATCATATTGTTTCCAATATAAATACACATTTGCCAATTCTTTATAAGTAATAGCTCTTTTTTCTTTTGATGGATTTTCCAACAATATTTTTTCAACAAAAGACACGCTTTTATCGATATTTTTTTTCTTGTACAACTTTACAGAATCTAAATACTGAGGGAAAAAATCAATCTTTTTACTTAAGTAAGTTTTTCGTTTTGTTTTTTTATTCTGAACAAAGTCTTTTACTTCAATTTTAATATCCTCATCATCTTTTATCGTATAAAAAACAGTTTCAAAATCAGGATGAGAAACTTCTAGCTGACTTCTTTTTCTTGCTTTTATCTCATATCTTTCTTTTATATAAGAGTAATTAAAAGGTTTTCCATCAACTTGAACTCGAGCATTTTTTATAGGCTCATTATCTTCATCAACAACTTTAACCTTTACCAAAAATTCTTTTTGCTGTTCTTCAAAATTTTGAGAAAAAACTCCAGTAAAACTGAATAAGAATACAGTAAATATTATGTAGCAAAATTTATTCATATACTTTTTAATTACTGTAAACATACATACAAAAACCGAGTTCAGAAAATGATAAAAGCTCAAGAACAGTAGCTATCACTTATTAAAAACCGTCTTAACTCATTAATAAAACATGTTTACTCATTAAAACACTTGGTTTACTCATTCTTGATTTTATAAAAAGAAAGTTAGCAATAGTTTTACTACATCAATAACTACCAAACTTTTAATCCATTAATAACTAAAAACAAAAATTATGAAAACTTATGTATTAAAAGCAGCATCAATTTTCTTACTTCTAATCTCAATAATGAGTTATGGAAATAATTCTAAGATTGATGCTAAAAAACAAACCACTAAAGTTGCCTTATTATTAGACACTAGCAATAGTATGGATGGTCTTATAAATCAAGCTAAAGCACAATTATGGGAAATTGTTAACGAATTATCTCATGCTAAATGCCATGGAATAACTCCTAAATTAGAAATTGCTTTGTATGAATATGGTAATGATAAATTATCTTCAAGAGAAGGATATATTCGTCAGATTTTAAAATTTACAAGTGATTTAGATGAAATATCTGAACATTTATTTTCTTTAACTACCAATGGTGGAAGTGAGTTTTGTGGGCAAGTAATTCAAACTTCTTTAAACGAATTAGATTGGGGTAAAAATAAACGCGATTTAAAAATGATTTTTATTGCTGGCAACGAACCTTTTACACAAGGCAAAATTAATTATAGAGACGCTATTACCAATGCGAAAGAAAACGACATTACTATCAACACTATTTTCTGTGGAGATTATAATAATGGAATTTCAGGAATGTGGCAAGATGGAGCTGCTTATGGCGGTGGCGATTATATGACAATTAATCATAATAAAAACATTGTGCACATTGTAACTCCGTACGACAATGATATTATTATTTTAAACAAGAGATTAAACAAAACATATTTACATTATGGAAATTCTGGGTACTCAAAATTTGCAAATCAATCTAAACAAGATGCAAATGCTGAAACTTTAGACGAAGTTATAGTGGTAAAACGTGCCGTGACTAAAAGTTCTAAACTATATAAAAACGCTGAATGGGATTTAGTGGATGCTTCTGAAGAAAAAGAAGTTGATTATAAAAAACTAAACAAACAGAAACTTCCGAAATATTTACAAAACAAATCGTCGAAAGAAATTAAAAACTATGTAAACACTAAACGTAAAGAGCGAGCAGAAATTCAACAAAAAATACAAGAATTGGATAAAAAAAGAAAACAATATATAGCTAAAAAACAACGTACAGATTCTAAACAAAATGAGTTAGAAAGCGTGATGATAAAAGCTATAAAAAAACAAGCGAAAAAGAAAAACTGCTCTTGGTAGGTTTGGTTAGTTGATTTGTTTAAGCGGAGTGATTCTCCGCTTTTTTTTTATTTTACTAATAAATCTTCACCAATACTAATACTATTGCTTGTAAGTCCGTTTGCTTCTTTTAACTTTTTAACTGAGATATTGTGTTTTCTTGCAATAGAGTATAATGTATCTCCTTTTTGAACCTTGTAATACTCAGCTTTATTGGTTGTTATTTGAGTTTTATTTGTTTTATTCGACTTTATTCTGTCGTACAAATGCAAATTGTATTTTTTAATAATCCCTATTAATTTTTGTGGATACCTTTTATCGGTAGCATAACCTGCTCTTCTTAATCCGTACGCCCAACCTTTGTAATTTTTATGCCCTAATTTAAATAAACTAGCATAACGCTTTCTGGTTAATAAAAACTGTGAGTGATCTTCGTATGAAGTTTCTGGGTATTTATATTTTCTAAAACATTCTCCTTTTTCATCATCATCGTGTGTAACACTTTTTCCTCTCCAACCTCTATGACATTTTATACCAAAATGATTGTTAGATCGAATTGCTAAATCACTTCTACCACTACCAGATTCTAACACTCCTTGAGCCAAAGTAATACTAGCGGGTATTTTATGCTCGTGCATTTTTTTAACAGCAATAGGTGCAAATTTTTGAATATAAGCTACTGTGTGATTTTTATTTGTTTTTACAGGTTTTGGTATTTGCTCTAATTGAGGTAATTCTGGGTTTACCTCCTCCTGCTCTTCTAAAATAACTTTTTTAGGAGTGCTCTTTACTGCATTTTTGTTTGAACCACAACTCGCCAAAAAAAGCGCACAAATTACTATATATAAAAATGACTTTATTTTCATTGAACTTTTATTAACTCTTGATTTTTATTCTTTAATTTTTCATTCACACCATTAATTCCTTGTAAACCTCCTGTGTGAATTACTAAAATTTTACTGTTGTTGGAAAATTGATTTTTTTTAATCATATCTAAAATACCAAACATCATTTTACCTGTGTAAATAGGGTCTAACAAAATACATGTCTGCTCATTAAAATCGTTTATAAAACGTATTAATTCAGAATTATATTTTCCGTAACCACCAAAATGATATTCGTTTTGCAAACTCCAATTATCATTCCTATTTACAAGTTGCTCAATCTCTTCTTGCAAAAAATCACCTTTTAAAGCTGGAAACCCAATTACTTTTTGATGTTCATTAGCTGAATTAATCAATCCAGAAATTGTACCTCCTGTACCAACAGCACAACAAATATAATCGAATTTATTATCCTCTTTTGTTAAAATTTCTTCACAACCTTTAATTGCTAAATTATTGGTTCCACCTTCGGGGATTAAATAAAAATCACCCAACTCATTTTTTAACTGATTTATAAAATCTTTAGATGTTTTATTTCTGTAAGTTAATCGAGAAACAAACTTAAATTTCATTCCGTTTTTAGAGGCTTCTCTTAAGGTTGAGTTCTTTGATAAAGTTTTTTCAATATCTACACCAAGTTCATCGCCTCTAATAATACCAATAGTTTTAAAACCTGATAATTTTCCTGCAACCGCAGTTGCTACAATATGGTTAGAAAAAGCACCTCCAAAAGTTAGCAACGTATCTTTTTGTTGATTTTTTGCTTCTTGAATATTATACTTCAGTTTTCGAAACTTATTACCTGAAACAAAGGGATGGATTTCATCTTCTCTTTTAATATAGAGTTCTATATTTTTTTCTTTTAAAACTGAAAGAAAAACCTGTTGATTTTCAGTTTTAAAATTTTGATTAAAAAAAGAGTTATCGAGAGAAATCAATATTAATATTTTAGATTGTAAAAATAGTAATTCCACTCTTGATTTTCACCAACAAAAATACGAATTTCGCTAACGTTGAATATAAATCATTAAAACGGATTCATATTCTAAAAAAAGTTGTACAGCATTAAATAGTAACACTGAAAAACTATATTCAATTTGAAATTTTCTATTTTTGTGATAAATCTTTTTAATTATGGATATACAAGCTGAAAAATTAGAATTAATGAAATTGTTGTTAAACACAAACAATCCTTCAATACTTGAGTCTATAAAAAATATTTTAAAGAAAGATAAAACTTCTGATTTTTGGAATGAACTTAGTTCTGAACAACAAAAGGAAATTGATAGTGCCGACATAGAAATATCTCAAGGAAAAACTACAAATTATGAAACTTTTATGGCTTCTCACAGATAATGAGTAGAACTGTAATTATTTCAAAAACGGCAGAGAAAAAACTAGAAAAATTATTTTTGTTTCTTGTTGAAAACTGGAGTCTAAAAGTCAAATCTGACTTCATAAAGAAGCTAGATGAAAATATAAACTTAATTAAAACTAATCCTGAAAGTTTTCCTCAGTCTGAAAAGAAAGTTGGGTTGTATAAGTGCGTAATAACAAAACAAAGAACTTTATTTTACAGGTATGTTGGCAACTATTACTCACTCATAATCTAAAAAAATAAAATATGAAAAATAACAAACCTACAAAACCCTCAATAATTATTAAACCTGGACCTAAACCAGGAGAAACTTTAGGAATGCCAAGAACCCCAAGACCTGTAAGACCTAAAAAATAAATAGGAAATATATCATAATTAGAATTAATCCTAAAAACATAAAACCAATACTTATGTAATTGAAAACATCTGTATATTTTGAAAATTTTTCAGAATTATTATCATATTTATCTATTTGAGTTTGTTCTTTTTTGGAAACTTTTTCACCTGCATCTATTTGAGCTTGACACATTAAAAAATCTTGCTGATTTGTCTTATAACCAAAAACTTGTGAAAGAAAATTTATTATTATACCAAAAAGGAATAGAACACCTGAAATGCGAATTAATAAATTTACATCTTGACATTTATCTGAAAGATATTTTATAGTTTCTAAACATATATAAATTCCAGCACCAGAAATTGAGACTATTAATAAATCTATTCTTTGAATACTGTAAAACATTCCTTCCCAAGAAAGTTTTTGTCTGTCTTTTATTTCATTCATTATCATATAATTTTTCATCGTAATTTATGAATTTATTCGGAAATAAACAGTTGCCAACACCTTGTATAATTTATTGCTTGCAAATTGCTTACTTACGAAAGTCCTCGCGGACTTTCTTTGTTAGTTATTATTTATTAAATTAGTTGCTTAAACCACGCAACAAACCATACAAAAACACGATAGTACAAAAATTACAATTGTCACGATATTTGACACACGTCAAAATCCTAATAAACTAAAAAAGGAAATATAAATATCAAAAAACGCAGTACAACAACGGCTAAAGTTAATGTTAGCTTCTGTCCTACTCCAATGTTTTGTGTATATTTACTAAGTCGCTAAATCCTTTTTGATTTAGCTTTTGACAACAAATTAAAGACCAAACAAAAAGGCTTCAGCTTAGTGCGTTCTCGAAAATCTCTGATTTTCTTCTCCCACACTAACCTTAAGCAAAACCGTTAGCGAAGTTAAAAACTAGAAATCTGTTCTTCCACAGTTTCCCATTCTTCCATTAACGTATCTACTTGTGCTTTTTTGGCTTTGTATTTTTCAAAGAAATTAGGTCGCGATGAAACTTCATCATAGTTTTGAGCTAATGCTAAATCTATTTTTTCAATTTCAGATTCTAAATCAGCTATATTATTTTCAATTTTATTTAATTTGTTTTTAAGCTTTTTTAATGCTTTTTCTTGCTCTCTAGATAACTGATAGGTTTCTTTTTTAGAAGTATCTTTTTCTTCTTTAACAACCGTTCTTTTTTCAGCATCTCTTAGGTTCTCCATTTTATGTTGCTCTAAGAAATAATCGATATCTCCTAAATATTCTTTTATCACCTTATCTTTAAAACCATACACAGTTGACGTTAAGCCTTGTAAGAAATCACGATCGTGAGAAACCACAATTAAGGTTCCGTTAAAATTCTGAAGTGCCGTTTTTAAAACGTTTTTTGAGGCGATATCTAAGTGGTTTGTTGGCTCATCCATTATCAACACATTAAATGGTGATAATAGTAGCTTACACAACGCTAAACGGTTTCGTTCTCCTCCTGATAATACTTTTGCTTTTTTATCTACAGCATCTCCACCAAATAAAAACGATCCCAACATATCTCTAACGCGCATTCGGTTAGAATCAGTTGCAGCGTCTTCCATAATTTCTAACACAGTTTTTTCTGGCGGTAATTCTTCTGATTGATTCTGAGCGAAATACCCTATTTGTACATTATGCCCTAGCTTTAAATTTCCTTCAAACGGAATTTCGCCAACCATCATTTTTGCTAAAGTAGATTTTCCTTGTCCGTTTTGACCAACAAATGCTATTTTACTATCACGTTCAATCAATAAATCAACATTTTCTAAAACGTGTTTATCTCCGTAACTTTTACATAAACCTTCAGCTTCAACAATAATTTTACCTGGTTCTTTCGAAATAGCAAAACGAACATTCATTGTTGCATTATCATCTTGATCTACTTCTATTCTTTCAACCTTTTCAAGCTTTTTAATTAGCGATTGTGCCATGGTTGCTTTACTTGCTTTGGCTCTGAATTTTTCAATTAGTTTTTCGGTATGCTCTATTTCTTTTTGTTGATTCTTCTGCGTTTGTAATTGTTTTTCTTTAATCTCAGCACGTAACTTTAAAAACTCTGAATATGGTTTTTTATAATCATAAATCTGACCTAAAGAAATTTCAATAGTACGGTTGGTTACATTATCTAAAAACATTTTATCATGCGATACCAATACAATTGCCCCTGCATAATTTTTTAAGAAATTTTCTAACCAAATAATACTTTCAATATCTAAGTGGTTTGTAGGCTCATCGAGTAATAAAATATCGTTATTCTGCAATAACAATTTAGCCAATTCAATACGCATACGCCATCCACCAGAAAAAGTATCTGTTAGCTTATCAAAATCTTCTCTTTGAAAACCTAAACCTTGTAAGATTTTTTCTGTTTCTCCTTGGTAATTATATCCGCCTAATAACTCGTAACGCTCAGTAAATTCGTTTAAATCTATAATCAACTGATTATACCCTTCGCTTTCATAGTCGGTCCGTGTAGCTAATTGATTATTAATTTCATCAAGTTTTAATTCAATTTCCTTGATTTCTTCAAAAGCTTGATAGGCTTCTTCTAAAATAGTTCTACCAGCAACAAAATCAATATCCTGTCGTAAAAAACCCATGCGCACTTCTTTATCAAAAGCCATGGTACCACCACTACTTTCAATATCTTTTGATAACACTTTTAATAAAGTAGATTTTCCTGCTCCATTCTTTCCTATCAATCCAATTCTATCTCCTTTATTTAACTTAAAAGTGATGCCTGAAAACAAATCAGTTCCCATAAATGAAACCGATAAATTGTGTACGTTTAACATGTGTCTTTTTTACGAATTACTTAAGCTTTGTAACGGCGGTTACAAAATACTATGTTATTTTTGTTGAAATTTGTGCAAACTTACAAAACGAAATAGTTAAATCGATTAACAAATAGAGTTATGATAAGAAAAGGAAGTAAATTATATAGTATTTTTAAAAATAAATGTCCTCGTTGTCAAGAAGGTGACTTTTTTAAATACAGTGTTTCTTTTAATCCTAAAAAACTAACTACGTTACACAACAATTGTCCTACCTGTAATTTAAAATACATGATGGAACCTTCTTTTTTCTTTGGTGCGATGTATGTAAACTACGGATTATCTGTAGCACTATTTGTAGCAATTTTTATTATTGCCAAGGTATTTATAGGTTTAACAATTTTACAGAGTTTTATAACCATAGTTATTGTTTCTTTACTTTTAATACCTATTACCTTAAGACTTTCTAGAATAATATGGATTAATATTTTTGTTGGTTATGATAAAGAAGCTAAGAATATAAAATCTGAAAGATAATTAAGGTTCAAATCTTTTTATATCAATTTCTTTTTCTAGTGATTTTCCGTTTTCTAGGTGATTAAATAGACTTTTTGCGACTGTTGGAGCAATCATAACACCTCGTGTTCCTAAACCGTTTAAAACAGCTAATTGATTATATTTTGGATGAATTCCTACCAAAGGTCTTCTATCTTTTACCGTTGGTCTTATTCCTGCTGATTGATTCGTAATTGTGTAAGGAGTATTAATTACTTTATCTAATTTTGTTTTTAATTCACTTCTTCCTTCTTCTGTTGGAATTGATGTTTTATCAGTCCAATTAAACGTTGCTCCAACTTTATAGTAATCGTTTCCTATTGGCATCACAAAAACACTTGACTTTAATAAGAAATCAATCTTTAATTCAGGTGCGTGAATTGTAATTGTTTCTCCTTTTGTTCCATTTAAAGGTAAGTAATTGAAAAACGGATTTTCTTTTAAACCAAAGCCTTCACAAAAAACAATTTTATTTGCTTTTAGATTATCATACTCTACTCCAGTTTTAGTAAAGTTTATTTTATTATAATCAAATTCACTTTCAACTAATTTATCTGTATTTTTTAAAGAATTTTTATACGAATTAATCAGTTTTATAGTGTCTATTCTTCCTGTTCCATTCAACTCTCCAAAACCAAAATCGCCAATTACACCGTTTATTTTGTTTTTAGATATTTCAGGATTCATATAATGAGACAACATAGGCTTATCGGAAGCTATAAACCAGTTGTTTTCATCACCTATACTGTTGAATACTTTTTTAGTTTTAAATTTATAATCAACTTTAAAGTCGAGTCTTTTTTCTATTTGATTATAAAACGGAATTGCAACTTGAAGTTGTTCATGAGCATTCCACGCTGGTGTAAACCTTTTAAGTATTACTGGGTTATAAACACCTCCTGCCACAACCGAAGATTTTTGAGAATCATCTTCAAAAACTATAAATGTTTTATTATGTTTTATTAATGTTTCAGTAAAAGCTAAACCTGCTAATCCCAATCCAACAATAATGTAATCTACTTGAATATTCATGCTTCAAAAGTACTATTATTAAACCAAAAAAAGGCGTTTGCAATGCAAACGCCTTTTAATTTATATTTTGTAGAATTTAGTAATTCCACATATCCATTTCTCTGTCTCGGATACCTTCTTTAATTCTATCAGCTTCTAATAATTGGAATAAAGAATTTCCACGAACATAATCTTTAATAGCTCTATCTCCGTATAAGTTTTCTTCTTTTTTAACTGTTGAATTAAACCTTCTAGCATTTAACAAGTTATCATACGACAATGGTTGTGCTGAATTTTTAGGATTAAATACTTTAGAAGCATGTAATGTTTCTCTGGCATCTGGAAAGAATACCCAAAATAATTCATACTCTCCTTCATCTTCTATCTCAGTACCTAATACTTGTACATCTGGTCCCATCGGTGCCAATGCTAACATACGATACTTAAGTTCACCTTGACGTTTATCAAAATACCAAATACCTTTGATTAAATAACCTTTAATATCAGCAGATTGTACAGTATAAACATCTGTATTACCATAACCATCATCACGTTCATTAAAAGTTCTTCCTTTAATTTCTTCCATTGTTATTTTAGAGGTAAAATAAGAATCACCATAAACTTCTGTTATTTCACCATTTTTAATACCTTTCAATAAGGTATCATATAACGAACGCCTTGTTGTACCTGCGCTTGTAGTATCAATTGGGTAATAATAAGGCAAATTGATCTTCTGATTTAAATCAACATACTCCCACACCACTTTAGACCACAATACATCTCTATCACTAATATAGCCATAAGGAAGTGGTTTGTCATTTTCTGAAGCAATTTGAGCTTCAGATTTAAATCCAATTTCATCTGCCTTTTTAGCATTTAAGAGGTTAGCTTGGGCACTTACATAACTACTTGTAGTTGCAAGTGCAAATAAAACCATATAAAAACGCTTCCAATTCATACTTTAAATTTTTACTTATTAATTCGTAATTTCAATACTAACAGGCAATACTTTTTTAATCTTGTAATTAGATCCAGATACTGATGCTTGAATATCATAAATGGTAACTACATCATTTCTTCTTGCCTTACTAAGTACTTGTTTTGCTCTAGCAGTCATATTTCTTCCAGTAACAGAAACTGTTACCTGTCCTGGAACTTTAATTTTAAAACTAGATACATTTAATTTTAAATCGAATAAGAAATCTGGTAAACCTGCTGCTACATTAATTCTAGCTAAACTTGCTTTTGGCATTTTTACAGTACCGTATTGACCTCTTACCATACCTACCGCAGGTGGTATGTCTTTAATTCTGAATTTTTTATTAGAACTAACTGGTGTTCCATCAGGTAATTTTCCTGACACTCTAATAACTACATCAGATCCTCCTTTACCAGTTGGTCTCATTGCATAGCTACTACCTTTTACTTGTCTTAAACCAGCTGCTGATGCTCTAACTTTATTAGTTGGTATACCAGGTATAGAAATTGTTAAAGGATTTACTAAACCTTTATACACTACATTCATCTTATCTGCTGAAATTAATGCTTGGTTTGGTTTAGGAATTACTGAATATCCTCCTTTAATTGGAATCTCTACTAAAGAATCATTTTCTTTAAAGAAAAAACTACCTTTAAGTTCCTTATCTCCAACCGAACCTGCTGGCCCATCTAAAATTACTTGACCAGCTTCAATTTTGTCTTTTGGCCATTCTTGACCATTAATTACAACTTTATCAGCAGTTAAATTAGGATCGTTTTTACCTAGTACAATTTTACCAGATAATTTTTCTCCTGGGTAATATGCATTCTTATCAAAAACTACCATTGCATCGTAGTTTGTCATAGAAACAGCACTTTCTAATTCTCCTTGTAATAAAGATGATAATGCTTCTGCTTCTGTTGCTCTAACATCTGCTTGGATTTGAGTTAATTTAGTGATTGATGCAATTAAAGGAAAACCTTCGTAATTGTAATTCAACCAATTTTTCTTAACACCTTCTTTATCTGCTACATCAGCTGTTTTAAATCTTTCTTGTATAATACTAGAAAGCTCAGACCCTTCTAATAATCTTACAGATTCGTTTCTGAAATTGTTAATTTTATCAACAAATTCTTTTCCTTCTGGAGATATTTTTCCTCCTTTAAAGAAATATTGATCTAAAAACTCAGATTTATCCATCGATTCATAAGCAGTTACATCTTCGATACCAACTACCATTTTATCTTTTAAATCTCCTAAATATGTATAAAGATCGTTTGCCATATCTTTTATACTATCCGTTTTAGCTTTTGCTGCTCCGTATTGTTTTGCTTGTTCTGCTGCTTTTAAAGCTAAAGCATCATATGCGCTTGCATTTTTAGCTTCTAACCTTTTGTTAGAATCTACTAATTTTCCATTCATTAATCCAAAAGCAGATAATACCTCTTTACTCATATTCATTGCTAACATCGCAATAAATACCAGATACATTAGGTTTACCATTTTCTGCCTTGGTGAAAGTTTTCCTCCTGCCATAATTAATTAGTTTGTTTAGTTAATAAATTAGATAAACTAATTATTCTTAGTTTTTAGACATTGCAGATAACATTCCGCCATACACTCCATTTAACGAAGATAAATTCGTTGCTAATGATTGCATTTGCTCTTGTAAACGTTGAGAGTTTTCAACTAATGCAGAGTTTAAATCAGCTTGCTTACTTGCGTTTTCTACTTGAGTAGAATACAATCCGTTTAAAGACTCTAACTTTGCAGCTGCCATAGACATTTGCTCGTTGTATTGGTTTGTTGATGAAATTGTAGTTGAAGTAGAAACTAATCCTTCTGCAGCTCCTTGGAAATTTTGAATACTGTCTCCTAAGCTAGAAATTAAATTAGCGTCTAATTTTGCTTCTTTTAAAATATCATCTAATTTTTGAGATAACATACTTTGTGCGTCACCTGCACTAGCTTCTTTACTATTCCCTAATGATTGTCCGTCAGCTAATTCTGGGTAAACTTTAGTCCAATCTAAATCGTCTTCTACTGGTTCGAATGCTGATACAGCAAATACTAAAGCTTCTACAATTAAACCTATAGATAGTACCATACCTCCTGTTATTGGTCCTATAGATAAATGTTGAATTTTAAATAATGCTCCAATGATTACTACAGCGGCTCCTAGACCGTAAACCATATTCATCATTTTCTTGCTTGATTTTGATTGTGCCATAATTTTTAATTTTTAAAGGGGGTTATAGGTTAATATTTATTCTTGAATTTTTAGTTATTTGCTTTTGTTTGTTCCTAAGTAATCTTGAACAGTTCTAAAACCAATGTAACTTCTAGCAGTATCAGCATATTCCCAATCACGAGAACTTACTTCTAAAAAGTATGCTACATCTTTCCAAGATCCTCCACGGATAATTTTTCTTTGATTTTCAGTAATCTCTACATTAGGATTCATTGTAGACCCCATGTAGTAAGACATTTGGTTGTATGCTGTATTTGTCCACTCAGCAACGTTTCCTGCCATATTAAATAATCCATACTCATTTGGATTGTATGAAACTGCTTCTACTGTGTATAAAGCTCCGTCGGCTGCATAATCTCCGCGAACTGGTTTAAAGTTTGCTAAGAAACATCCTCTATCACTTGTTGTACTTGGACCTCCCCAAGGGTATTTCGCGTAATTCAATCCACCACGAGCTGCATATTCCCATTCAGCTTCTGTTGGCAATCTAAAAGATGGCACTAAACCTAACTTCTTTCTTGATCTTTGAAATTTATTTTTTGTTTGAGTTCTCCAGTGACAAAAGGCTTTTGCTTGGTGCCAGTTAACTCCTACTACTGGATAGTTTTCGTATGCTTTGTGTGCAAAATACTCTTGATGCATTGGATCATTGTAAGAATAGTTGAAATCTTTGATCCAAACTGTTGTATCTGGATATACGTTGATTTCTTCAGTCTTCATAAAGTCTTTTCTATTTTTACCTGTACGAGCTGCTCCTTGGTTATCAAACCAGTAATATCTATAATTTAATAATTTAGTATTAAAGGTTCTTATTCCGTTTAAAGCTTCATCTTTCTTTATGTGCAATGAATCCATTACTTCTACGTAATCTGCATCTGGATATTCATTTCTATCCCAAATAAGTTCTTCTTCCCAGTTTAATGGTTTTAAAGAATCAATACCTTCCCCTAATTCGTAATAGTTTTCACGCATATACTTTTGATATGGTGATTCATTTACTGTATCAGTAGATGCAAATGCATATAATTGAATACCTTGAGCATTCTTTCCTGCATTTGCAGGATCAACATCTCCTCCTGCTGCAAATTCTGCTTGGTATCCTAGTTTAGTTCTTGTAACAGAATCACGAACCCAAGTTACAAATTGTTTATACTCACTATTGGTAATTTCTGATTCATCCATATAAAATGGTTGAACAGTTACTGTTTTAGTTGGGGCGTTCATAGCTCCTAAAGGGTCTTCGTCTTGTTTACCCATTGTAAACGAACCTCCTGGAATTTTAGCCATACCATAAGGTTTTTCGGCAAACCATTTTCTTTTTGATTTAACTCCAACTAACTCTCCTCTATCTCCTCCGCTTGAACCACATCCGTAAACGATAGATACTAATAATGCAAGTATTGCTATTTTTCTCATACTATATCTTTCTTATAAAAAGAGGCGTAAACCTATTATTTTTTTTACTAAAAAACAATTACGTACTATAATTTTTATTTAAACTAACAAGAACCTAGTGTTAAACAAGCTTCTGGAGCGCTTTAAACCATCTTTTTGGGGTTTTTTGTTCAAGTGCTTGTACATAATCTTGATAGTTACATGGTATTAACGCATGTCTTTTATGTTTATTATTCGATATTAAATTTATTTCCATCCACCAACGACCACTTTTATCACTTTTATAAAAGTTAATAGGATCATCATCATTTAAAAGCACAGTGAATTTTTGATAATTTTCTTTTGTTACAAACGGATAATCTTTTGCTCTTGAGTTTACTCCTTCAATAAAATACCAAATTATTTGAGCAATTAATTTTGCTGTTTGATTATTGGTATCTAATTTACTATTAAATTCATAAACTCCAAAAGAAGTTACTTTATCACTTATTCCGGCATATCTTGCTATTGCACAAATATCTTCTCCGTAAAATCCGTTTGGTGATGCATTATTGTTCGCTGGTGCTTCGCTTTGTCTAATTGCTCCAACATCAACACTTACAATATCTGCATCTCTCATTATTGGTTCTACTAAAGTTACATCTTTTACTTGACCTAACCTAAAAGCATCAAAATACAACTTATCTAACAATTCTATTTCTTCTTGAGAATTAAAATAAGTTTGATAACCAATATTACTATAATTAAATAAATTATTGGGCTGTTCCATAATCACTTTACTTAAAAATGACTTTGAAGACAACTCATCATCAACAGATCCTATATCAAAACGACTATCGACTGATACTAAATTTACAGTTTGTTCTAATGTATCATACGCTCTGTAGTTTGCATATGTAATATCTTGTCCGCCACCTATAATAATAGGAATGATATTTTTCTTTAGTAAATATTCTATTGAAGAACCTACTGCAAAATAAGTATCTTCAATAGTATTTCCTCTTTCTATATTTCCTAAATCTGCAATTTTAATTTGCCATTTACCAGGAAATAATTCATATAAAGATTTACGAATACTACTTAAATCTTCTCCACAACCAAAATTATTCGTAGTTCCTCTACCGTCTTTTACTCCTATAATAGCAATAGTAAGAGCAGACAAATCTGGAAAACCTTGTTCTTCTGAATGTATTTGGATATTTTTTCCCAGCACAGAAGAACCTTGCGACATAATATGCGCAATTACCGATTCTTTTAAGGGTGTAAAAAAGTCGAAATTCATCGTTCTTAGATAGGGGATTTAAGAAGCTTGCAATATACTAAACTATTTTTCTTGCAAGCTTATTTATTTCTTTTTCGTTGTTTTCTTTTTTACAGGCTTCTTTTTAACTGCTTTTTTCTTAGGCGTTTTAGCCTCTATTATCTTAACAGCCTCTTCTTGAGTCATCTTTTCAATCTCGGTTGTTTTAGGTAATTCAACTTTTATTTTACCTTTAATAACATTAAATCTTCCCCAACGTGCTTTTTCTACTCGAATTCCTACTTCTTCGAAATTATGAATTAGCTTTTCACGTTCTTTTCTCTTTTTATCTTCAATTAATGTTTCTAAATCTTCTTGAGATAAATTATCGAAATCGTACTTTTTATTTACATTGATAAAAATAGAATTCCACTTTATAAAAGGTCCAAAACGACCAACTCCTTTTTGAATTGGCATTCCTTCATACTCGCCAATAGGGGCATCGGCTTTACGTTTTGCTTCAATTAACTCAATTGCTCTATCCATATCTACAGACATAGGATTCTCTCCTTTATCTAAAGACACATATTTATCATCAAACTTAATGTATGGACCAAAACGACCATTAGCCACAATTACTTCTAAATTATCATATTTACCTAACGTTTTTGGCAACTGAAATAAATCCATTGCTTCTTCATAGGTGATTGAATTCATTGTTTGATCGGCTTGTAAACTTGCGAACCTTGGTTTTTCTTCATCCGTAGCTTCACCAATTTGAACCATCGCTCCGTAACGACCTAAACGCACATATACATTTTTACCACTTTCTGGATCAACACCTAACAAACGCTCTCCTTTTGCTCTTTCTGCATTGGCAGCTACATCTTCTACAACCACATGGAATCCTTGATAAAATTCTTTTATCATTTCAATCCAATCTTCTTTACCTTCTGCAATTTCGTCAAAATCAGACTCTACTTTTGCTGTAAATCCGTAGTCTAAAATTGCATCAAAATTTGCTACTAAAAAGTCGTTTACAATATTTCCGATATCAGTAGGAACTAATTTTCCTTTATCAGAACCTACTCTTTCAGTTAATAATTGCTCATCTATTTTTTCATTTGCTAAACGTAATTGAGTATAGTTTCTTTCTTTACCTTCAACCGTTCCTTTTTCTATGTATTCTCTTCTTTGTATGGTAGAAATTGTTGGCGCGTATGTAGATGGACGTCCAATACCTAACTCTTCTAAACGCTTAACTAAAGCAGCTTCAGAAAATCTTGCAGGCGGACGCGTATATCTTTCTGTTGCTGTAATATATTCATTCGCAACCGACTCCCCCTCTTTCATCATCGGTAACATTCCTGCTGCTTCTTCCTCTTCATTATCTGTTCCTTCAAGATACACTTTCAAGAAACCTTCGAATGTTATTACCTCTCCGTTCGCTGTAAACAGTTTTTCATTTTTATTGTTTTCAACTTTAACATTTGTTCTCTCTAGTTGAGCTTCACTCATTTGAGATGCTAAAGTTCTTTTCCAAATTAAACTATATAGTCTTGTTTGATCGTATTCGCCTGTAATTTCATGATTCTCCATGTTTGTAGGACGAATTGCCTCATGCGCCTCTTGTGCTGCTTTCGACTTCGTTGAAAAATTACGTGGCTTACTATATTCTTCACCATACGAAGCTATAATTTCTGCTTGCGCAGCATTCTTAGCATCTTCTGATAAGTTTACACTATCGGTTCTCATATAAGTAATTAAACCGGCTTCGTATAAACGTTGTGCAACCATCATTGTTTTCGCTACAGGAAAACCTAACTTTCTTGAAGCTTCTTGTTGTAATGTTGATGTTGTAAAAGGTGCTGCTGGCGATTTTTTAGCTGGTTTCTTTTGTAAATCAGCTACTGAAAAATCTGCATTTAAACATGAGTTTAAAAACGCTTCAGCATCTTTTTTATTAGAAAAATTCTTAGCTAACTTTGCTTTAAACTTTTTCCCTTCTGTATTTACAAACTCAGCATCTACTCTATACGAAGCTACAGGAGTAAATCCTTCAATTTCTCTTTCTCGTTCAACAATTAATCGTACTGCAACAGATTGTACTCTACCTGCTGATAATCCTCCTTTTACTTTTCTCCATAAAACTGGAGATAATTCGTAACCTACTAATCTATCTAATACTCGACGTGCTTGTTGTGCATTAACCAAGTTATAATTTATATCTCTTGGATTTTCAACTGCTTTTAATATTGCTTTTTTAGTAATTTCGTGAAAAACAATACGTTTTGTATTCTCTTCTTTTAATTTTAATTGCTCCGCTAAATGCCACGCAATAGCCTCTCCTTCTCGATCCTCATCACTTGCTAACCAAACAGTTTCTGCTTTCTTTGCTAAATCTTTAAGTTTTTTAACAACTGCTTTTTTATCTGTAGAAACTATATACTTTGGTTTAAAATCTCCATCAACATTCACCCCTAATTCTTTCGATGGTAAATCGGCTATATGACCGAAACTCGACTCGACTTGAAAATCTTTTCCTAAAAATTTCTCTATCGTTTTTGCCTTAGCAGGTGACTCAACTATTACTAAATTTTTTGCCATACGTCTTTTCTCTTATCTCTTTTTGCACCTTAATAATATAGATGCATTTCATTTTGCAAAAGTATATCCTTTTTTTTTAATGAGCAGATTTTATCTAAACTTTACAATTTATTAAAATAAAAATTACCTCTGTCAATTTGTCATAATTTATAGTTTTTGGTCGTATCTTTGCAGACTATTTATTACGATTTTAAAAGATTTATGGAACACGTAGAGAAAGTAATTGACGAGAAAAAGCAAGGAAAAGCTTTAATTACTGAACAAAAGGAAGGGAACTCTAAAAAACTTTTTATAGAAAGTTATGGTTGCCAAATGAACATGAACGACAGTGAAATTGTTGCTTCTATTTTATCTGAACAAGGTTTTAACACTACTCAAAATTTAGAAGATGCCGATTTAGTTTTAATGAACACCTGTTCTATTAGAGAAAAAGCTGAAACTACAGTTCGTAAGCGTTTACAGAAATACAACAAAGTAAAACAGGTAAATCCAAAAATGAAAGTTGGTGTTTTAGGTTGTATGGCTGAACGTTTAAAAGAAAAATTTTTAGAGGAAGAAAAAATCGTTGATTTAGTTGTTGGTCCAGACGCTTATCGTGATTTACCTAACTTAATTGAAGAGGTTGATGCCGGACGTGATGCTGTAAATGTAATTTTATCAAAAGACGAAACGTACGCAGATGTTTCTCCTGTTCGTTTAAATTCAAACGGAGTTTCTGCATTCGTATCTATTACTCGTGGTTGCGACAATATGTGTACTTTTTGCGTAGTACCTTTTACACGTGGTCGTGAGCGTAGTCGTGACCCTCAAAGTATTATTGAAGAAGTAAGGTCGATGGTTGATAAAAACTTTAAAGAAATTACTTTACTGGGGCAAAATGTAGACTCATACTTATGGTATGGTGGAGGCTTAAAGAAAGACTTTAAAAAAGCATCTGAGCTTGCACAAGCTTCTGCTACCGACTTTGCACAATTGTTAGATATGTGTGCTACTGAATTTCCTAAAACACGTTTCCGTTTTTCAACATCTAATCCTCAAGATATGAGCTTAGATGTAATTCATACCATGGCTAAACATAAAAACATCTGTAAGTATATTCACTTACCTGTTCAGAGCGGAAGCAACAATATGTTAAAAGCGATGAATCGCCAACATACTCGTGAAGAATACATGGAATTGGTTGATAATATTTTTAGAATTATTCCAGAAATGGCGTTAAGTCAAGATATGATTGCTGGTTTCTGTGGTGAAACCGAACAAGATCATCAAGACACATTAGATTTAATGCGTCATGTAAAATACGATTTCGGATTTATGTTCGCATATTCTGAAAGACCTGGGACTTTGGCTGCTAAAAAAATGCCAGATGATGTTCCTTTAGCTATTAAAAAGAGACGTTTACAAGAGATCATTGATTTACAACAAGAGCATAGTTTATATAGAACGCAACAACATTTAGGTAAAATTGAAGAAGTTTTAATTGAAGGAACTTCTAAAAAGAATCCTAATGAATGGAAAGGAAGAAATACACAAAATACGGTTATTGTTTTCCCAAAAGAGCATTATAAATTAGGTGATTTTGTAAATGTAAAAGTTGAAGATTGTACTTCTGCAACTTTAAGAGGTACTGCTGTTAATTACTCAGATAATAATTAATTAAGAAAAGAGAAACAAGAGACAAGAATTAAGACATTATCTTTTCTCTCTATTCTAGAAAAAAATATATGGAAAACCTACAAGCTATAAAACAACGTTTTGGAATTATTGGTAATGATTTACACTTAAATCGCGCTATCGAAAAATCTTTACGTGTTGCTCCAACCGATATTTCTGTATTGGTTACTGGAGAAAGTGGTGTAGGTAAAGAAAATATTCCAAGAATAATTCATCAGCTATCGCACCGAAAACATGCAAAATACATTGCTGTAAACTGTGGTGCAATTCCTGAAGGAACTATCGATAGTGAATTATTTGGTCATGAAAAAGGCGCTTTTACAGGAGCAACTGCAACCAGAAAAGGATACTTTGAAGTTGCCGATGGAGGAACTATTTTTTTAGATGAAGTTGGAGAACTACCCCTAACAACTCAAGTACGTTTATTACGTGTTTTAGAAAATGGTGAGTTTATTAAAGTAGGATCATCACAAGTACAAAAAACAAATGTTCGTATTGTTGCTGCTACCAATGTACATATGCATGATGCCATTGCGAAAGAAAAATTTCGTGAAGATTTATATTATCGTTTAAGTACCATAGAAATTAACTTACCGCCACTTAGAGAAAGAAGCGAGGACATTCATTTATTATTCCGAAAATTTGCTGCAGATTTTGCTCAAAAATACCGAATGCCAACGATTCGTTTAGATGAAAATGCTGTAAAAATGCTATTAAGCTATCGTTTTCCTGGTAATATTCGTCAATTAAGAAATATCGCAGAACAAATTTCGGTAGTTGAAGAAGATCGTTTAATTACTCCAGAAAAATTAATTCAATATTTACCTAATAACAAAAGAAATTTACCAGCAATAATAGGTGGTAAAAAAAGTGATTCTGATTTCTCTAACGAACGCGACATTATGTATAAAATATTATTTGATATGCGTAATGACATTAACGACTTAAAAAAGTTAACGTTAGATTTAATGCAAAACGGAAATTCTAAACAAGTACAAGAAGAGAATCACCGATTAATAGAAAGAATTTATCAAGAAGAAATAAAACCAGAAGCTTCTAGTGTAGAGGTAGTTCAAATTCCTAAATCTTCAGTAAACAATAATTACGATTTTGCTGAAACAATTGAAGAAGATGAGAGTTTATCTTTACAAGACAAAGAAGTAGAGATGATAAAAAAATCATTGGAAAAGAATAGTGGAAAACGAAAATTAGCCGCTAAAGAGTTAGGGATTTCCGAACGAACTTTATATCGAAAAATAAAACAATACGATTTATAAAATATTTAATAAACCATAAACTACGAATTGTTTACTTTTGATTTTATGAAAAAACTACTTTACTTCGTTATTTTTATTACCACAACAATTCTTACAATTGGCTGCGGTGCATATTCTTTTACTGGCGGTAATACCGGAAATGCAAAAACAATTCAAGTAGATTTTTTCCCAAATCAAGCACCTTTAATAGAACCTACTCTGAGTCAGAAATTCACACAAGACTTACAAGATTTATTTACACGTCAAACCAATTTAACGCTTGTAAAAACTAATGGTGATTTACATTTTTCAGGTGAAATAACCGATTATCGTATTACACCGATGAGTGCTACTGCAAATCAAACAGCTTCACAAAACCGATTAACAATTACAGTAAATGTTGTTTTCGAAAACAAACTAGAAGAAAAAGATAATTTCGAAAAAAGGTTTTCTTTTTACTATGATTACCCTGCAAATCAGCAGTTAAATAATATTTTAGAAACAGCCTTAAATGAAATATTAGAACGTATTACTCAAGATATTTTTAATGCTTCAGTAGCTAAGTGGTAACATTGGATAAAAAAAAATACATAACGTTTTTAGAAAAACCTAAATTAATTTCTGCAGATGAAAATTCAGGATTAAAAAACATTATCCAACAATATCCCTATTTTCAATCAGCAAGAGTATTACAGTTAAAAACGTTAAAGCACCAAGAAAGTTACAAGTACAATAACGAATTAAAAATTACTGCTGCACACACATCAGACAGAACTTTATTATTTGACTTTATTACTTCAGATGCTTTTAAAGAAATTCCAGTTGAAAAACTAGAAAAACCAACTATAAAAGAAAGAATTCTTCCTAAGAAAAAAATAAAAGAAGTATCTGTTGTTAAAGAAGATTTAGATATCGGAAAACCGCTTTCTTTTAACGAAAATGAAACTTTTTCTTTTAATCAATGGTTACAATTATCTTCTAAAAAAGAAATCGTTAGAACAAATACTAAGGTTACAGAAAAGAAAGACCCTTCAATAAAATCTGAAAAAGACGCAATTATTAGTCGTTTTATTGAAACTACACCTAAAATCTCTAGACCAAGTAAAACCAATGTTTCTGAAGCAAAAATTATAGAAAGTAAACAAAATAACCAACTTGCTACTGAAACTTTAGCCAAGGTTTATTTAGAACAAAAAAAATATGATAGCGCTATTAAAGCTTATAAAATATTAAGTTTGAAATATCCAGAAAAAAGTGGTTTCTTTGCAGACCAAATTAAAAGAATACAAATTTTACAAAACAATAAATAAATGACAACGTACACTTTACTTTTAGTTTTAATATTGATTGTTGCAATAGCATTAATCTTAATCGTAATGGTTCAGAACCCAAAAGGAGGAGGATTATCTTCATCGTTTGGAGGTGGTGGTGCTCAAAATATTGGTGGTGTACAAAACACTAATAGTTTTTTAGACAGAACTACTTGGACTTTAGCAATTACAATGTTTGCTTTAATCTTATTAGCTAACTTTGCTATTCCTAGAGGTAACGCAGCAGACGCTCCTCAATTAGACAGCACATTAGAAAATGTTGAAACTACAGTTCCTGCTACACCAGCAACTGAAACAACTACAAAAGACAGCGTTAAGTAATCTTAACCTAAACAATATATAAAATGCCAACGTAAATGACACGTTGGCATTTTTTTTACAACATATTTAATTGCTTTAGAAAAATTGTCAGCAAAAATCTAATGGCATAATTTCTGACTATTTCAAAGTATAAACAAAAAACAAATTAATCATAATTTATATAAAATGGGATTAAACATTAAACCTTTAGCAGATAGAGTTCTTGTAGAACCTGCTGCAGCAGAAACTACGACAGCTTCAGGACTTATTATTCCTGATAACGCAAAAGAAAAACCACAAAAAGGAACTGTTGTTGCCATTGGTAACGGAACTAAGGATGAACCTTTAACAGTTAAAGTTGGTGATACTGTTTTATACGGAAAGTACGCAGGTACTGAATTAAAACATGAAGGAAACGATTACCTAATCATGAGAGAAAGCGACATTTTCGCTATTATATAGCTAAATGCAGTAAGCTTTAAGCTATGAGGGATTTTAAAAAATATGATATTTGGATATTAAGTCATCAGTTTACACTGAAAGTTTATGATCTAACAAATAATTTTCCTCAAAAAGAAACCTACGGAATTACTTCTCAAATTAGAAGAGCTTCAGTTTCAATACCTACTAATATTTCGGAAGGATGTGGTAGAGACAGTGATTCTGAATTCAATAGGTTTCTAACCATAGCTTTAGGTTCTGCATCAGAAGTAGAATATCTACTTATACTCTCAAAAGATTTAAGTTTTATTTCAGAAGAAAATTTTAAGCAATTAGCTACTGAAATAAATACCATCAAAAGAAAAATTTATACATTAAAACAAAAATTAAAATAGCCTAACGCATTAAGCATATAGCTTAAAGCTTTTGGCATAAAGCATAAAAAAATGGCAAAAGATATAAAATTTGATGTAGATGCTCGTGACGGATTAAAACGTGGAGTTGATGCATTAGCAAACGCAGTAAAAGTAACTTTAGGTCCTAAAGGACGTAACGTAATTATTTCTAAATCATTCGGTGCTCCTCACGTAACAAAAGATGGAGTTACTGTAGCAAAAGAAGTTGAGCTAGAAGATGAGTTAGAAAACATGGGAGCTCAAATGGTAAAAGAAGTAGCTTCTAAAACCAACGATTTAGCTGGAGACGGTACTACTACTGCTACAGTTTTAGCACAAGCAATCGTAAAAGAAGGATTGAAAAATGTTGCTGCAGGTGCAAATCCGATGGATTTAAAGCGTGGTATTGACAAGGCTGTTATTGCAATTACTGAAGATTTAGCAAAACAATCTCAAGAAGTAGGGAACTCTTCTGAAAAAATTCAACAAGTTGCTTCTATCTCAGCAAATAACGATCAAGTTATTGGTGATTTAATCGCAACAGCTTTTAGCAAAGTTGGTAAAGAAGGTGTTATTACTGTTGAAGAAGCTAAAGGAATGGATACTTATGTAGACGTTGTGGAAGGTATGCAGTTTGATAGAGGATATTTATCTCCATATTTCGTAACTGATGCAGATAAAATGATTGCTACTTTAGACAATCCGTATATTTTATTATTCGATAAAAAGATTTCTAACTTACAAGAAATTCTTCCAATATTAGAACCAGTTTCTCAATCAGGAAGACCTTTATTAATTATCGCTGAAGATGTTGACGGACAAGCATTAGCTACTTTAGTAGTAAATAAACTACGTGGTGGTTTAAAAATTGCTGCAGTTAAAGCTCCAGGTTTTGGAGACAGAAGAAAAGCAATGTTAGAAGATATTTCTATCTTAACTGGAGGAACTGTAATTTCTGAAGAAAGAGGTTTCTCTTTAGAAAATGCTACTTTAGATTTATTAGGAACTGCTGAAACAGTTACTATCGATAAAGACAATACTACAATTGTTAATGGTTCTGGTGATGAAGGGCAAATTAAAGCTCGTGTAAACCAAATCAAATCGCAAATAGAAACAACTACTTCTGATTACGATCGTGAAAAATTACAAGAACGTTTAGCTAAGTTAGCTGGTGGAGTTGCTGTACTTTACGTTGGTGCTGCTTCTGAAGTAGAAATGAAAGAAAAGAAAGATCGTGTAGATGATGCTTTACATGCAACTCGTGCTGCTGTAGAAGAAGGTATTGTTGCTGGTGGTGGTGTTGCTTTAGTTCGTGCTAAAAAAGTCTTAGAATCTATCGAAACTGAAAACTTAGATGAAACTACTGGTATTCAAATTGTAAACAGAGCAATTGAAGCTCCGTTACGTACAATTGTTGAAAATGCAGGTGGTGAAGGGTCTGTAGTTATCAATAAAGTATTAGAAGGCAATAAAGACTTTGGTTATGACGCTAAATCTGAAGCGTATGTAGATATGTTAGAGGCTGGTATTATCGATCCTAAAAAAGTAACTCGTGTAGCTTTAGAAAACGCTGCTTCTGTTGCTGGTATGATTTTAACTACCGAATGTGCTTTAGTAGATATTAAAGAAGATGCTCCTGCTGGTGGAATGCCTCCAATGGGTGGCGGAATGCCAGGGATGATGTAGTGGCGAGTCGCCACAGACAATTATAAAAAAGCCTCGATAATATTAATTATCGAGGCTTTTATTTTTTTAAGTCTATCTATTTTTAAAATAGTGTTAAACATTTCTAATTGTTTTTCTGAAAAACTACGCACAATTCCATCTCTAGCATAAAAACTTATACTAGAATCTTTCTTATGAACTAAAATAACTACTGGTTGCCCGACAATCCAAGCTTTATAAAATTCTTTCTCCTTTCCTTCTAAAAAAACTGAATCATTAATTACATAAGTATAATCCATTAACTTATTGTATGATTCATCAAAAACAGATGGAGTTTGATAAACTTTAGTTATTACCCCTTGAGCTTCATAAAACTCATTTTCATTGTAGTCTTGATATTTTTTTTCTTTAGCACATGAAAGAAAGAAAAGAACCATTAGAAAACAACTAAATTTTCCTTTCAACAACATAATCAATCATTTGTAGTAGTGAGCTTTTATATTCAGTTTCTGGAAAGTTGTTTAAAATTGCTAATGCTTTATTTTTATAATCGTGCATTTTAGCAGTAGTATATTCTAAACCTCCATTATCTTTTACAAAAGCAATTACTTCTTTAACACGTTTTTTATTGGTGTTATGCTTTTTTACTGAATTAATTAACCATGCTTTTTCTTTTGGAGAACAAGTGTTTAAAGTATGAATTAACGGGAGTGTCATTTTTTGCTCCTTAATATCTATCCCTGTAGGTTTTCCTATTTTATCTTCAGTATAATCAAACAAATCATCTTTAATTTGAAAAGCAATTCCGATATATTCTCCAAATTTTCG
Organism: Tenacibaculum sp.; assembly: GCA_020631475.1. GTDB lineage: Bacteria > Bacteroidota > Bacteroidia > Flavobacteriales > Flavobacteriaceae > Polaribacter. The sequence continues at coordinate 30,243 of JAHDHE010000005.1, forward strand.
CATTTGCTGAACAGTTTCGTTATTTGCTCCTACCGAGGCTGCACCAATACCACAACAAGCAGCAATTAAGGTTGCTGTTTTCTGGCGAATAATTTCGAAATATATTTCTTCGGTAATATCAAGTTTTCGCGCTTTTTCAATTTGTAAAAGCTCCCCTTCACTCATTTCACGAACTGCAATTGATATTAGTTTTAAAATATCAAAATCCTCATTATCAATAGAAAGTAACAGTCCTTTAGATAATAAAAAATCTCCTACTAAAACGGCTATTTTATTTTTCCAAAGTGCATTGATTGAAAAGAATCCTCTACGACGATTACTATCATCAACCACATCATCATGCACTAAAGTTGCTGTGTGAATTAATTCAACCACAGACGCACCGCGATAAGTACGCTCGTCGAAACCACCATCAGAAACCATTTTTGCTACTAAAAAAACAAACATTGGTCGCATTTGTTTTCCTTTTCGGCGAACTATATAATAAGTAATTCGGTTTAATAACGGAACTTTAGACAACATCGAATCTTTGAACTTAGTTTCAAAGAGTTCCATTTCTTTAGCAATCGGAAGTTTTATTTGCTCTACTTGCTTCATTATTTATCAAAAATAGGAAATTATTTAATCTTAAATAGCTCTAATTCTTTTTAATCTAGTCCAAGTTTTTTTATGTCTTCTTTTATAAATAGACATAGTACCTCTATCCAAACCATAATAAAATAAACAAATTCCTGAAGGAGGATTAGCGCTCGGTAAAAATTCAAAAGTATTAAAAGCTAATTTTGGCCAAGACCATGTATTTAAAGCTGTTCCTATAAGTTCTGCATATACTACTACACCATACATTGTTAAATAAAACAATTTTTCTTTAGGATATTTTCTTAATGAATAAAATACTAAAATGGTCATTACAAAACCAAAAACATAATTTTTAAATATCAAAAATAAAAATGAATATAAAATAATACTTACAGTTAAAAAAGAATTTATCTTCTTTGAATTTAGTCTTATTTTAGGTTTTCTTGAAAAGCTATAAACTCCGAGAAAAACTAATGCATGTCCGAAAGGAATATAATGTGGAATGTTGTTCAATCTGTAAGAATACATTCCTAAGCATAATGAAAACATGTACTCTCCAACAACACCAATAATAAAAGCATAAATAAGCTGTTCTTTAATCCTTGATGTTCCTTTATAATAGCAAAAAATAAAAACGAATATTACACAAATATTATTGATCCATTGAGAATGCTCAAAATAATTCTTTGCAAAGAAAACACTATCAAAAAAAAGTCCTAAAAAGAGAATAAAAAGAATCCAACCTAAAGACTGAATAGTTTGACCAAATGCATTCTTGTAACTCATTATGATTTGTTAGCCAACTGCCCACATGCAGCATCAATATCTTTTCCTCTCGAACGACGAACATTTACCACGATATCGTGCATTTCTAAGTTCGAAATATAATTGTTTATAGCTGCTGGACTTGCTTGTTGAAATTCGCCATCATCAATAGGGTTATACTCAATTAAATTTACTTTACAAGGCACATAACTACAGAATTTAATTAAAGCATCAATATCTTCTTTTTTATCATTAATTCCTCCCCAAACAACGTACTCATAAGTAATCATTCGTTCAGTTTTCTCATACCAATATTCTAACGCTTCTTTTAAATCTTTTAAAGGAAAAGTCTTATTAAAAGGCATGATTGAGGTACGAACCTCATCGATAGCGGAGTGTAATGATACTGCTAAATTAAACTTTACCTCATCATCTGCCATTTTCTTTATTATTTTAGGCACACCAGATGTTGATACTGTAATACGTTTTGGTGACATTCCTAAACCTTCGGGAGATGTAATTTTATCTATTGATTTAATTACGTTATTGTAGTTCATTAAAGGTTCTCCCATCCCCATAAAAACTATATTAGAAAGTTTTCTGTTGTAATACAGTAAACTTTCTTTATTGATAGCTGCAACCTGATCGTAAATTTCATCAGGATTTAAGTTACGCATTCTTTTTAAACGTGCTGTTGCACAAAAACGACAATCTAAACTACAACCTACTTGACTAGAAACACATGCAGTTGTTCTTGTTTTTGTAGGTATTAAAACTGATTCTACCACCAAACCATCGTGTAAACGAACTGCATTTTTTACAGTTCCGTCTTTACTACGCTGCATGTTATCAACTTCAATATGATTAATCACAAAGTTCTCATCTAACATTTTACGTGTAACTTTCGACAAGTTCGTCATATCATCAAATGAATGTGCCGATTTATTCCACAACCATTCATATATCTGATTACCACGAAATGCTTTATCTCCGTTCTCTACAAAAAAATCTCTAAGTTGTTCTTTTGTTAATGCGCGTATGTCTTTTTTCTTCACTTTCATCGGGTACAAAAATACACAAAACCTCACAAGTAGCCTTGTGAGGTTTTGTTATTAATTTAAAAAGATGTTTTTATAAGATTAACATCGCATCTCCGTACGAGTAAAACTTATATCCTTCTTTAATTGCTTCTTGATATGCTTCCATCATAAAATCGTGTCCTGCAAATGCAGAAACCATCATTAATAATGTTGATTTTGGTGTATGAAAATTTGTAATCATTGCATTCGCAACGCTAAAATCATAAGGAGGGAAAATAAATTTATTTGTCCATCCTTCAAATTCTTTCAATTCACGCTTCGATGTGATTGCTGATTCTACAGTTCTCATTACTGTTGTACCAACAGCACAAATTCTTTTCTTATTTTTTCTAGCACTATTTACCATATCTGCACTAGCTTGAGGAACGATAATTTTCTCAGAATCCATTTTATGTTTAGATAAATCTTCTACCTCAACTGGATTAAAAGTTCCTAAACCTACGTGTAAAGTTGTTTCAGCAAAGTCAATTCCTTTAATTTCTAAACGCTTCATTAAGTGCTTAGAAAAGTGTAATCCTGCTGTAGGAGCTGCTACTGCACCTTCGTGCTTAGCAAAAATTGTTTGGTAACGATCTTCATCAGAAGCTTCTACCTCACGCTTAATATATTTTGGCAAAGGTGTTTCACCTAACTCAACTAATTTTTTTCTAAACTCTTCGTAAGGACCATCATATAAAAAACGTAATGTTCTACCACGAGATGTTGTATTATCTATAACTTCAGCTACTAAACTTTCGTCATCGCCAAAGAATAATTTATTTCCAATTCTGATTTTTCTTGCTGGATCAACTAAAACATCCCACAAACGATTTTCAGCATTTAATTCACGTAATAAGAAAACTTCAATACGAGCTCCTGTTTTTTCCTTGTTACCATACATACGGGCTGGAAAAACTTTGGTATTGTTTAACATCATTACATCTCCTTCGTCAAAATAATCGATTAAGTCTTTAAACTTTTTATGTTCGATTTTTTGAGTGTCGCGATGCAACACCATTAAACGTGATTCATCTCTATGCTCTGAAGGATATTCTGCCAATAATTCTTCTGGCAATTCAAAATTAAAATTTGATAATTTCATTGATCTTATTTTCTTTACGTGGGCAAATATACAATTTCAACATAGGGGTTGTCAAGCCTTTTGCCTATTATTTTACTTCGGTCGTCTCAACTCCTATCTGTTTCATATCATTCCAAAAATTACGATACGATTTTGTAACTACTTCGGCATCTAAAATAACAATTGGAACTTTAAATGCTAATGGAGCGAATGCCATTGCCATTCTGTGATCGTTATAAGTAGTAATTTTTATATTCTTATTAATTTTTTCTGATGCTTTTAAATGCAATGTTTCATTTGTAACATTAATGTCTGCTCCTAATTTTGTTAATTCTTCACGTAATGCTTCTAAACGATCCGTTTCTTTAATTTTTAAGGTATGTAAGCCCGATAGATCGCAAGCCACCCCAAGACCAAAACAAGTTACTGCTATAGTTTGTGCTATATCTGGAGCATTTTTTAAATCTTCAACTAAAGTTTCTGAACTATGTTCTTTTTCTTTTGTTAAAACAATTGAATTTTCTTCAAAAACTGTAGTTACTCCAAAATGCTGGTAAATTCTAGCTAAACAAGAATCTCCTTGTAAACTATCTTTTTTATAAGCGGATAATTTAACTGAAGAACCTATTTTACTTAAGGAAATTAACGAATAGAAGTACGATGCAGAACTCCAATCAGACTCTACAACAATATCTTGAATATCGACATTTTCTTTTGATTGAATATGAATACTATTCCCCTCAAATGATGCTTCCACATTAACTTGATGCAATAAAGCTAAAGTCATTTTAATATATGGAACGGATGTAATTTTACCTTCTAAATAAATTTCCAATCCGTTTTGTAAACTTGGTGCAATTAACATTAAAGCAGAAATATATTGACTACTTACATTACCATTAATAGACACTTTGTTTTTTAAAAGTTTTTTACCCGTAATTTTTAACGGTGGATATCCTTCTTTTTCTAAATAATCAATATCTGCACCTAAATCTCGTAACGCATTTACCAAAATTTCTATTGGTCGGTTATGCATTCTATCAGAACCTTGTAAGATTTTTGTTTTTCCTTCTTGTGTAGCAAAAAATGCTGTTAAAAAACGCATTGCTGTTCCTGCATGACCAATATCTGCAATTTCATTACTTGAAGACAAAGCTTCTTGTAAATGATGTGTATCATCAGAATCTGATAAATTATCTATCGTAATTTCAGGAAATAACTGTTGTAAAATCAACAATCTGTTCGATTCACTTTTTGATCCAGAAATAATGATTTGATAATCAATTTCTTGATTTGTAGTTTTATTTAAATGTAAGTTCATTTTTATTATTTTTTCCAAGCATCATTCCACAGTTTTCTTACTCCATGAAATATTCTAAAAAAGATTGCAAAAAAAACAGCTTGAATTAAAATACGTTTCCAATCAAAATTAAAGCTATCAAATAATAGGCTTGCAATAAAATTGGTTGCAGTAAACATTAAAAACAGTAACGGAACGTAAATTAAAATATACTTTGTAATTGACATTCTATTTACCAACTCTGTTTCTTCTTCAATATTCTTATTTAATTTATCTGTTATTTTTTTTGAATTCATTTACTTTATTCTCTTATTTACAACATACATTGCGTACAAAACACTTACAGTTGTTTTAGTTAAGAAAAAACGAACCCATTGTTTATTTGCAAAATGCACGTTATACACTGTATCAAAATCACCAGAAAAAAGTGCTCCTCCTGTTTGAAAAACTAATGTAAATAATGATATTATTATAATAAGAAAAAGTGCCATTTTTAATACGTGACCCCAATACAAAGACTTTTTTATGTTTTCGTTAAAACTCATTTACTTTAATTTTTCGTTATTATGATGACGATCGTGATCGCGTTTTGTTTTTATATCTAATTTTTTATCGAAAGCTTCTTGTAAATTAACACCCGTTTGGTTTGCTAAACACAATACTACAAACATTACATCAGCTAATTCTTCTCCTAAGTCTTTATTTTTATCGCTCTCTTTTTCGCTTTGCTCTCCATAACGACGAGCAATAATACGTGCCACTTCACCAACCTCTTCGGTTAATTGTGCCATATTAGTTAGTTCGTTAAAATAACGAACTCCGTGATTTTTAATCCAATCGTCAACTTGCTTTTGAGCATCTTGTATATTCATCTTTGTACTTTTAAAATCTTTCTCTAAAAAATCAAAGATAAAATTTCCTTGGTTTTAATTGATTCGCCAAGGCGGATTTTTTCTGTTCTTGCCTGCTTTAAACAAAATAATTTTATTCTTATCAGGATCTAACAAGTGTGCTTCTCGCCACAACCATGTTTGATCTTTGGGTAATTGTGTAAGTTCTATTCCTTTTTGTTGAAGTTGTTTTACTAACTCATCTAAATTTTCATCTTCAAAATATACTCTTACTCCATTACCTTTTGGTAAATCTTCTACTAAATGAATTGAAAAAGTAGCATCTCCATCTGGTAATTCAAAACGGACATACCTAGGGCTTGCATCTACAATAAGATGCAAACCTAGTTTTTTATAAAATTCTGTTGCAATCTCAACATTTAAAGATGGAATTGTAATTTGATTTAAATTCATGCTTTTTCTTTTTTAACTATTTTAATTAAGAATAAAAGTGCTAGCATTCCAATAGCTGAAAGTATTACCATAATACTCCAAGTTGAATCAAATCCAATCTTATCAATCATTTGCATTCCTGAATTATGTCCGAAAATATGAGCTGCAGAAAATGCGATACTATAGTATGCCATATACTCACCTTGGTTGCCTCTTTTAGCTCTTTCCATAACAAAAGCATTCGAAAACGGAAATGCTATCATTTCTCCAATAGTCATAAATAGCATCCCTACAATTAAAACACCTACCCATCCTGTAAGATTTAATACTAAAAAGCTAATACCTGTTAAAAGTAAACCCACAAACATTAATTTTTCTTTTGAATACTTACTGTCTTCTAACCATTTAATCAATGGCATTTCTAATAAGAATATGATAAATCCGTTCATTCCCATAATTAAACCTATTTCTAATTCTGATAAATGATGTGCATCTTTATAGTATAAAGGAATTGTTGAGAAATATTGTAAAAACACAAATCCGAAAATAAACATTGCTACAAAAAACACCCAGAAAGCTTTATCTAAAAAAACAGAAACTGGGTTTTCAACTTTAACCTCATCTAAAGTTTTTGCTTTTTTAGGATTCAATACATTTATCAGTAAAACTGTTGCCAATATACAAGTAACACCATCTACCCAAAACAATCCATTATATCCTAATGAGGTAATAATAATACCTCCTACTGCGGGTCCTGCAGAAAAACCTAAGTTAATTGCTAAACGAATTAAAGTTACTGAACGCGTTTTATTTTCTGGTTTACTATAAGCACTTAAAGCTACGAACATTGCAGGTCTAAAAGTATCTGCTACTAGCATTACTAAAAAAATACCAAGACAAAAACCTGTAAAAGTTGTTACGTATTGTAATGCGATAAATAATACTCCTGTTAAAAACAAACTTGTTTTCATCACTTTATAGTATCCTATTTTATCCGTTAGCTTTCCTCCTAACCAAGAACCTAAAACCGAACCTAACCCGAAGCAAGTCATAATCCAACCTACGTCTTTTAACGTAAAGTTTAAACTTTTGGTTAAATACAATGATAAAAATGGAATTACCATTGTTCCAGCCCTATTAATTAATGTTATTAAAGACAACCACCAAACTTCATTAGAGAGTCCTTTAAAAGTGTTTAAATAATTTGAGTACAGTTTTTTCATAGTTTTTAGGTTTAGTTGTTTTTGGTTTGATATAAAAATAAAAAGTCCGACTGTGAAGTCGGACTTTTTGCAATAGTTATATTTTATTTGAATATAATTAGAATACATATATAGCCCGATATCGATTATGTCTTACCACAGTCGATTTACATTGCTTATATGTATTAAAAATTGTCATTTTTTTATTAATTGAAGCGTAAAAATATAAAAAAAAGAAATAGGTTTTACAAAAACAGTATTCAAAACCCTTTTTCATACTCATTCTAAATAAGTTATTATAAAATTTCATATAGAATTGGCTTACTAGGTGTTGCATCATTCTCAAAAGGTGCTACCATTAGATTTAAAAAGCAAACTCCATCTTCTAGTTCATTAGGCACGTAAATAAACTCTGTGATTGTTGCATTAAAACGAATATCACCCGAGGTATTCCAAAATGCATTATGAGATAATAATTTTCCTTCGTCTTTTTCTTTATCTACCGAAGGTAAATCAATTAATAAATGTTCAATATTAATTTCTCTTAAATAAATTGCCGCTTCTTCTAATAGATAAGGTGGATTTGTATTTGAATACTGAGCATCTATTTTAGCATCAGAATTAGGTATTGTTCTAATAACAATAGCTTCTCTTTTTATATCAGCTAAAACTATTTGTAATTGCTTTTTTGTAATTACAAAATCTCCATTTTCTATTTCTTCAGGAGTTATTGTTACTACTTCAGCTAAAAAGAAAAATTGCTTCAAATTTTGATTGATAGAATAAACTTCTTTAGTGATATGACCAACACATTCGGTATGCGTTATATGTGCGTGTGGATTGAAATGTATATTATTAAAATTCACGTCAGCTCCTTTAGCTACACTACCAACCCAATCTCCAGATTTAACAGCTTCAATTTTTGGAGCATCTAAATACCAAGCATTCACGTTTTGCTTAGATATATCAATAGGAATAGAAATATCAATGGGTTTTGATAAATCTATTTTATATTTTTTTGAATTATGTTTTATTTCTGCAATCATAATTATATTCTTAAATAATAAACAATTCTGATGCTAAACCGTCTGCTAAAAACTTTCCTTTTGGAGTTGTTTTTAACACTCTATCGTCAATACGAAGAGGTAACGAAGTAATCTCTTTTTCACCTACAGATTGCATCGTTTCTCTCGCAATGACAAGTAAACCTTGATCTATAAATTTCTTTGATGAAATTAATAATTGTTCTTTAAAATTTTTATCTACTTTATTTAATGACACTCCCCAAATAGTTCGTAATCCTGTCATTAAATATTCATTAAACTGATCTTCTTTTGAGAGTTTTTCTACCTCATTCGGAAGATTCCCTGATTGAAGTTCTTTTATATATTTTGTGTTATTCGAAACATTCCAACTACGATGTGTTGTATTAAACGAATGCGCCGACGGACCAATACCTATATATTTTTTTCCTTGCCAATAACTCGTGTTATGTTTCGAAAAATAATTAGGCTTTCCAAAATTTGATATTTCATAATGCACAAATCCGTTTTTAGCTGTTTGTTCTACTAAAATATCAAAATGCTCTTTTGCTTCGGTTTCATCTGGTGACGGATATTTTCCGTTTTTTACAAAACTATCTAACACCGTTTTTGGTTCAACCGTTAATGCGTAGCTGGATATGTGATTGATTCCGAAATCGAACGCAATTTGTAGATTTTCTTTCCAACGTTCGTTACTCATATTCGGAACTCCGTAAATTAAATCAATCGTAATATTATCAAAATGGCGAGTCGCTATAGACAAACATTCTTTAGCTTCTTTTGAATTGTGTACACGATTCATACTTTTTAAATCTTCTTCAAAAAAAGATTGTACTCCGATACTTAATCTATTTATTCCTGCTAACTTATATTCTTCAAAAATAGTTCTCGACTGCGCTCGAACAGACAAATCATCAGGATTCGCTTCTAAAGTAATCTCAGGGTTATCTATTACTTTATAATTTTGATGAATAGCCTTTAGTAAAATTTCTATTTCTTCTTTTGATAATAAACTTGGTGTTCCACCACCAAAATAAATGGTTTCTATGGTTTCGTTTTGTAATTCTTCTTTTCTAATTTCAAGCTCTTTTAGCATGCATAAAACTAACTCATCTTTCTTTTTTAAAGAAGTAGAAAAATGGAAATCGCAATAGTAACATGCTTGTTTACAGAATGGGATATGTAGATAGATTCCTGCCATTTGATAAATATATCAATTTGAAAATTTAAAATGTATCAATTATAACTTTACTGTATTGTTATAGTACTTCATTTATACATTATTTCTTTACTCTTTTCTCATTCTGTTTTACAAATGCTGCCCAACCTGTGTAATTCTTTCCTCCTACTTTGGTTCCTGAGTTATAATGATGACAAACCGCTGCTGCTAATCCATCTGTAGCATCTAAATTTTTGGGTAGCGTTTTTAAATTCAATAAAGACTTTAGCATCATAGCAACTTGTTCTTTACTCGATTTTCCGTTACCTGTAATTGCCATTTTTATCTTAAGAGGTGCGTATTCTGTTACTGGTATTTGTCTCGACAAACCTGCTGCCATTGCAACTCCTTGTGCACGTCCTAATTTTAACATCGATTGGACATTTTTACCAAAAAAAGGAGCTTCTAACGCAATTTCATCAGGGTGATATGTATCAATCAATTCAATAGTTCTCTCAAAAATTAATTTCAACTTTAAATAATGGTCGTCATATTTTTTTAATATAAGTTCATTCATTTGAACAAACTCCATTTTTTTTCCAATAACCTTTATAATTCCAAAACCCATGATACTTGTACCTGGATCTATACCTAATATGATTTTTTCTGTCTTCAAATTTTATTGTACTTTGTACAAACACAAAACTAATCAATTAAATCGTTTATGAGTGTATTTGGCTTGCGAACATCTAATCCGGCATTTAATGGGTATTTCTGGAAAAAATCTCGCAGCTACTCAAAAGCTAAAATGTCTGTTAGCGGTATTATTATCAAGTCGCTTTTAATGCTTTGCTTAGTTACATCGACAGCGACTTATACTTGGCATTTGTTTTTTAATGGAGTAAATACTAAATGGTATACAGCTATAGGAATGTTTATCGCTATTTTTTGTAGTTTATTTATTTCTTTTAAACACGATTCAGCAAAATATTTACTCCCAATTTACGCCTTAGCAAAAGGCTTTTTCTTAGGAGGAATTAGCGCTATTGCTCATAACCGTTTTCCGAACTTACCTTTTCAAGCAATTGGAGTTACAATAGTTACTTTTTTTGTAATGTTTACGCTATACAAATGGAAACTAATTAGAGTTACTAAACAGTTTAAAGCTATAATTATTACCGCTACTGTAAGTATTTTTATGTTCTATTTTATTGGATGGATTTTATGGTTTTTAAAAATTGACGTCCCGTATTTATGGGGAACATCTTGGTTTGCAATAGGATTTAATGTAATTGCAGCAATCGTAGCTTCTTTTAGTTTACTTCTCGATTTTTATTATATTGATAAACAAGTTGGTCGTTACCCAAAAGAACGTGAATAGTTAGCCACTTGGGGATTACTAATCACCTTAATTTGGCTTTATGTTGAAGTGCTAAGGTTGATGAAAAAATTGGCTATAGGTTTTAATCGTAGGGCGGTAGCTAAACTTTCACTTTGTATGGGTTATCTATTTCTCGGAATGACATTCTACTTAATTTCTAACGAAGTAAATTTAAATGTATTTCCATCGAATAATCCTTTATCAGATAATTTTAACGACGGAATTACCAATAATGCCATAAAAGACAACGTCATATAAGGAGCTCTTAATGTACTTCCCATATCCTTAGCCTTTTTATCTAATTCAGCATAGGCTTTACCAATTTCTTCAGCAGGTTTATCAGACATAATTCCCGCTACCGGTAATGAAACTATTTTTTCTTCTGAATCTGAAACTGCACAAACTCCCCCTTTGTTTTCTATCAATAAGTTTACTGCTTTGCAAATAGCTTCGTCTGAAACTCCAACTGCAATAATATTATGAGAGTCATGACCAACAGAACTTGCGATTGCACCTTCTTTTAATCCGAAGTTTTTAATAAATGCTATTGATGGTTCTGCGTTTTTATAACGGTTTACTACCGTCATTTTTAACACATCGTTTTCAGTATTCGAAACTAAATTTCCATCTTTAATTAAAGAATCAACTTCAATTTCGTTTGTTACTAACTCGCCATCTAATGCTTCAATAACTCTTATTTTATCTGAAGCTGAATGAAACTCAAAATCTGCTACTTGTTTTTTATCGGTATCAAAATTATTCAATACTTCAAAATCTACATGTTTTACAAACGGTTTTCCTTTTTCAGCAACTAACTCTCCGTTTATATAGGTTTGTAAAACGTTGAATTTTTCTAAATCTTCTACTACAATAAAATCTGCCTCATCGCCTTCTTTTAATAATCCCACATCTAAATTATAATGTTTTACGGGATTTATACAAGCTGCTTTTAATACTTTAAAAACATCAATTCCTTTCGCTATTGCTCTTTCACATAACTGATTTAAATGACCTACTAATAAATCGTCTGGATGTTTATCATCAGAGCAAAACATCATATTTTCGTAATGCTCAGGTAGTAAATCGATTAAAGCTTCGAAGTTTTTAGCAGCACTTCCTTCACGAATAATCACTTTCATTCCTTTTTGAAGTTTCTCTAAAGCTTCTTCATACGTAAAACACTCATGATCGGTGTAAATACCTGCTGCAATATATTTATCTAAGTCTTCCCCTCTAACTCCAGGAGCATGTCCATCTACAGGTTTGTTGTAATGTTTAGCCCAAGCTATTTTTTTTAATACTTCTTCATCTTGATAAATAACCCCTGGGTAATTCATCATTTCTGCTAGATATTTGATATCTGGATTTTCCATCATCTTCTTAATATCTTCAGAATCGATTACTGCTCCTGCACTTTCAAAAGAAGTTGCAGGTACGCAAGAAGGTGCTCCAAAATTAAATTTTAACGGAACTTTTTTTCCGTTTTCAATCATAAACTCTACTCCTTTCACTCCTAATACATTTGCTATTTCATGTGGATCAGAAACCGTAGCAACTGTACCATGTGTTACTGCTATTTTAGCAAACTCTGATGGTACTAACATAGAACTCTCTATATGAATATGAGCGTCTACAAAACCTGGTAAAATATAATTTTCTATAGTATGATTAGTTTCTCTAATGGCTTTTATTTTTCCGTTTTCAACTTCAACTTCACCTTTATAGATTCTTTTATTCTCTATATCAACTATATTTCCTTGTACAATCATTGTTTATTTTTTATTGGACTACAAAAATAGGCAGTATTTCTACATAAAAAAAGCATCCTAAAAAGGATACTCAACTATTTATTTAAAACAGAGTTACATAGGTTTAAATTGATCTGATATATCAATAAATACTAAATAATCATTTTCAGAAAAATATAAATGTAACTTATTTCCTTTAAATTCTTTTTTTATCACTTTTTTTAATGAAGATAAATAAACATCTTCTTGTTTCATTACATTATCAACGCACATTGCCATTGTAGACCCTATTTCTCCAATAACAATTTTCATTGAGTTTTTATGTTCTGTAAATTTCCCTGAATATGTATTACAACCTCCACTACCACCAAAATTTCCTTCGCTATTAAAATGTAAATCTAAATATGAGTTTTTTACTGGCTTTATAAACTCGCCCTTTACCAGTTTACCTATGTAAGCCCAATGTAATTTATTTGTTGATGCTTTAATATTTTTTTTATTTGAAGAGTTACAACCTATAGTTACAACCAATAAAGATAGTACAACAGTAAGTTTTATTAATTTATTCATTGTTATATTTTTCATTAACACAGTCAAAATTAGTGCCAAAAAAAGCATCCTTTCGGATGCTTTTTTAACTATTTATTTTTCAACATTTGGTGGACCACCTGCTAAAATTTCTTCATTCGCATATTCTTCAAACTGCTTAAAGTTTTCTTTAAACGAATCTGCTAATTTATGTGCTGTTTTATAATACTCTTCATCATTATTCCAAGCTTGACGCTGACTTAATAGTTCAGAAGGTACTCCAGGACATTGTCTTGGTTGTGCTAATCCGAATACTGAATGTATATGGTAATTTTCTGAAGTTATTTCTTCTGGTAAACCTCCATTTAGTGCTGCATTAATCATAGCACGTGTGTACTTTAACTTCATTCTGTCACCAACACCATAAGGTCCTGCAAACCACCCAGTGTTTACTAACCATACGTTTACTCCAGTTTCTTTCATCTTCTCACTTAACATTTCTGCATAACGTGTTGGATGTAATGGCATAAACGGTGCTCCGAAACAAGCTGAGAAACTTGGTAATGGCTCAGTAACTCCTGCCTCGGTACCTGCTACTTTAGCTGTATATCCTGAAATAAAGTGGTAAGCTGCTTGCCCTGGTGTTAACCTTGAGATTGGAGGCAATACTCCAAATGCATCAGCAGTTAAGAAAAAAATGTTTTTAGGATTTTTTCCTATTGATGGTTTTTTAATATTATCAATATGATAAATAGGATAACTTACACGTGTATTTTGTGTAATTGATGTGTCGTGAAAATCTACTTTCCCTTCAGCATCTGTTACAATATTTTCAAGAATTGCTCCTCTTTTTATGGCCGCATAAATTTCTGGTTCTTTTTCTTGAGAAAGGTCTATTACTTTAGCGTAACATCCTCCTTCAAAATTAAAAACTGTGTTTTCTGAAGTCCAACCGTGCTCGTCATCTCCAATTAAACTACGGTTAGGGTCTGTAGATAATGTTGTTTTACCTGTACCAGATAATCCAAAGAAAATAGCAGTATCATCATCTTTACCAACGTTTGCAGAACAGTGCATTGGTAACGTGTTTTTAAATACTGGTAAAATAAAGTTTAATGCAGAAAAAATTCCTTTTTTAATTTCACCAGTATAACCAGTTCCACCAATTAAAGCAATTTTTTTACCGAAGTTTAAAATGGCAAAATTATGCTGACGTGTTCCGTCAACCTCAGGATCAGCCATAAAACCTGGTGCATTAATTACAGTCCATTCTGGAAAAAAACTTTTTAATTCTTCAGCAGTTGGGCGTAAAAACATGTTATAAGCAAACATGTTACTCCACGGATATTCGTTTACTACTCTAATATTTAATTTATAGTCTTCATCTGCACATGCATAACTATCACGTACAAAAACTTCTTTGTTAGAAAGGTAGTTTGTTACCTTATCATATAACTTGTCAAATTTATCTGAATCGAACGGTATGTTGATATCGCCCCACCATATTTCATCTTTTGTTATATCGTCTTTAACAATAAAACGATCCATAGGAGAGCGCCCTGTGAATTCACCTGTTTTAACAGCTAATGCTCCAAAACTAGTGTTTTCTCCTTGTTCTTTTTCAATTGTAGTGTCGTGTAACTCGTCTGAAGTCAACTGATAACGAATCGTAGCATCCTTAATTCCTAAGTTATCTAACGATATCGTTTTCGTATCAAGATTTGTCATCTTAAATTTTTTTAGTTGTGTTTATGTTTTGACAAAAATAGTTCTTTTTGATTAAACTCATTAACCATTGAAAAATTTTATCAACTATTCTTTTTTAATAACTTTTTTATAAATTGACAACTCATCAAACTCCAACCTATAATTAATAGCACACCTCCTAAAGGAGTTATAAACCAAATTAATTTTGCCGACACATCTAATAAGTACATTGCATAAATTGACCCAGAGAATAATAAAACTCCGGCAATTAAAAACCAACTAATACTATTTTTTTGCTTGCTACTAAACTCTTTGTATGTATTCACAAAAAGGAGTAATAAAACGTGTAAAAACTGATATCTCACAGCTGTTTCAAAACTTTGTAAAGCCTCAGGAGATAATTTTGTTTTTAAAGCATGCGCTCCGAAAGCTCCTAAAATAACAGCGGTGATTCCTAATAAAGATGTTATTGTTAAATTTTTATACATTATATCTATTTTTGTTTAATTTTAAACTTTTTTAGCGATATTGTCGCCTCAAATTTTAGACCACTAAAGTACATATATAATGAGAAATATATTAATTATTGGAGCTGGTAGATCTAGTTCATCACTTATTAAATACCTACTAGATAAATCAACACAAGAAAACTTACACATTACTATTGGTGATGTTTCTGTTGAAAATGCTCAAGAAAAAATAAACAACCATAAAAATGCTACGGCAATTAAATTAGATGTTTTTAATGCAGAACAAAGAGTTGCTGCTATTAAAAATGCTGATATTGTTATATCTATGTTGCCTGCACGTTTTCATATTGAAGTTGCAAAAGATTGTGTAACTTACAACAAACATATGGTTACTGCTTCTTATGTTTCAGAAGAAATGCAAGCTTTAGATGAAGCTGTAAAAGAAAAAGGTTTAGTATTTATGAACGAAATAGGATTAGATCCTGGTATTGATCATATGAGTGCTATGCAAATCATAGATCGTATTCACGATCATGGTGCTAAAATGCTATTATTTGAATCTTTTACTGGTGGATTAGTAGCTCCGGAAAGCGATACTAATTTATGGAACTATAAATTTACTTGGAACCCTAGAAATGTGGTTTTAGCTGGTCAAGGAGGTGCTGCAATGTTTATTCAAGAAAACACTTATAAATACATTCCTTACCATAAATTATTTAGAAGAACTGAGTTTTTAGATATTGATGGTTATGGTAAATTTGAAGGGTATGCAAATCGTGATTCTTTAAAATACAGAAGTTTATATAATTTAGAAAATATTCCAACAATGTACCGTGGCACAATTAGAAAAGTTGGTTTTTCTAGAGCTTGGAATGTTTTTGTACAATTAGGTATGACTGATGACACTTATACTATCGAAGATTCTGAAAACATGAGTTTCCGTGATTTTACAAATTTATTCTTAGCCTATTCTCCTTCTGATTCTGTAGAGTTAAAATTCCGTTCTTACTTAAAAATAGATCAGGATGATATTATGTGGGATAAATTTTTAGAGTTAGATATTTTTAATCCTGATAAAAAAATTGGTTTAAAAAATGCGACTCCAGCACAGATATTGCAAAAAATATTATCTGAAAAATGGACACTTGAGGCTGATGATAAAGATATGATTGTAATGCAACACAAATTTGGTTACCAATACAAAGAAGAAAAACGCCAAATAGAAAGTAGTATGGTTATTAAAGGTGATGACCAAACTTATACTGCAATGGCAAAAACGGTTGGTTTACCTGTTGCCATGGCTGCTGTAAAAATTTTAAATGGAGAAATTAAAACTCCTGGTGTACAATTACCTATTACCAAAGAAGTATATGAACCAATCTTAAAAGAATTAGAAGAGTACGGAATTACTTTTGTAGAGAAAAAAGTTCCATATTTAGGATATATAAAGGGGTAATTAACTATATTCGATATTAAAAAACAAATATCATGAATTTTAATTGGAAAAGGAATCGTATAATATTTATCTTCATAACAATAATTTTAATTGTTTTAAATTCAATTAACATATCTTATGATAATAAAATAAATTTCACAGTAAACATCCTGTCAATAATTCTACTTACTCCCCTAATATTATTTGTAGAAAAACTTAATAAATCATTAAGTCTAAAGTATAAATCAAAAAACTTAAAAATATTAGAATATATTTCATACGTTACTCTATCCTTATCTGGGATAATTATAATTGGTTCCTTACTTGTATCTTTTCTATTAATTTTGAGTGAGGGTGGAGAAAATCTTTTGATTTACAAATCCTTACTTGAATTTTTCATTTTTTTAATCTTTATTATTTTTTCAATTTATTTTTTTAGGACAAGAAAAAATGTTTTAGGAAAATATAATGCTGAAAACATTAAACAAGATAATTATCTAATTAAAACTAATTTTTCATCTACAGAAGAAAGACTTAAATTATGCAAAATCTGTTTAAATAGACAAATAGATTTTAATCAAGGGTTACAATGTAAACTAACTAATCAAAAACCAGATTTTGTTTCTTCATGTGAAAAATTCACTATCGACAAAAAAGAAAAGGAAAAAATAGAAAAATTATCTTTTGATTTTGAAAAAAATAAAAAAGGATTTATTAATAGTTGGAAAGGAGCATTATTGTTTTCTTTATTTGGTTTTGTTAGAGCTGCAATAAAAGGTCCTGAAGATCCGATGGGGCTAGTCTTTATTTTACTAGGTGTAGGATGGCTTTTAATTACTCTTTTCGATAAAAGAGATTAATCTTTTGCATTTTCAAATAAAATCTTTAAAAACATTTATATAGGCATCAGTTTACTGGTGCCTTTCTTTTCTATTATAAGTTTATTTGTAATTAAAAAATACAACTAAAGTATCTATTCTTATTTTTTCTATTAATTTTACACTCGCTAAAAACAATTGATTTATAACATAATAGCAAATCAAAAAAAACGATAAATACACAATGAAAAAATCGATCTTTTTAAAACTTATTTTATGTTTCTTATTTTTTCAATCAAGCATTAATAATGCGCAAGAAAAAATCACTACCCCATACGGAAACAATAAAGAAGCAGGTAAGTATGCTAGAGTAAATGGAACTAAACTTTACTACGAAGAATATGGTACTGGAGAACCTTTATTAATAATTCATAGCTGTGGTACCGATATTAAAGCTATGGAATTTCAAATTGATTTTTTTAGAAATAACTATAGGGTTATTGCTGTTGACAGCAGAGGTCAAGGTAAATCTAAATTAAAAACAAACGATTTAACATACGACTTAATGGCTAAAGACTTAGAAGCTTTAGTTAAACATTTAAAACTAAACACTGTAAATATTCTTGGTTGGAGTGATGGAGGAATTATTGCCTTAAAAATGGGAATTAACAATAACATCAATATTAAAAAAATTATTAGCATGGGTGCTAATTTAAGACCCGACACTACAGCTATTAATACTTGGGCCTACAAGCAAGTAAGAGAAATGCACGCTGAAAACTTAAAAAAAGCCAATAGCGGTGACAAATCTAAAGACTGGAAAAAAGAATTACAGCTAGATAATTTACTTTTAAACCAACCAAACATTAACCATAAAGATTTAGCTAAAATAAAAGCTCCTGTATTAGTAATGGTAGGTGATAATGATATTATTAAAAATGAACATGCTGTTGAAATTTTTAATCATATTCCTAAATCTCAGCTATGTATAATGCCAGGTAGAAACCATGGTGCACCTAGAAATGATTCGAAAATATTTAACGAAATAGCTAATCATTTTTTAGGAAACTCTTTTGAGTATTCAGAAAAAAACTAAACTACATTTTCAAATAAAAATCTTTTGTAAGATTTATATAGGCATCAGTATACTGGTGCCTTTCTTTTTCTATAGTTAATTCTTCTTTTTCTATATTAGTTTTGTAAAAAGATAAGGTTAACAAACTTCTTTTAATTTCAGAATTTTCGTTTCCTCTAACTCTACAAATTTTATTTAAAAACAAATTGTTTTCTTTTGCTAATTCAACAAAAGCATCTTCTTCTTTAAAAGGGATGATCACAGAAAATAATCCGTTTTTTGATAAGATTTTTGAAACACCAATAATTAAATTTTCAAAAGAAAGTGAAGAAGTAAAACGAGCTTTATTTCTTGCATCATTACTCGTTTCAAAATCATCTGTGTAAAATGGCGGATTTGAAACTATAACATCGTATTGCTCCTCTTCTTCAGCCATTTCATTGGCAAAATCAGTAAATGAAGCATTGTAACAAAACAATCGATCTCCCCAATCAGATTGTTCGAAATTCTCTACTGTTTGTTCGTAAGCACTTTCATCTATTTCTATAGCATCTATCGTCATTGCATCACATCGTTGTGCTAACATTAACGATATTACTCCTGTACCAGAACCAATATCTAAAATTGCATCAGGAAATTCTCCTAGATTACACCAAGCTCCTAGTAAAACTCCATCCGTTCCAACTTTCATCGCTGTTTTATCTTGATGTACCGTAAATTCTTTAAATTTAAATGGTTTCATTTAGAAATATCTACCAATTATTTTATCTGCATTAAAAAATAAATACAGCACTAATGCTAATAAAATTACTAAAAACAATCCTTTTTGGGGTTTTGCTTTTCTTTGTTTACCAAAACGTCTTTTAAATTCCATTTCTTATAACTTTACTTATATTTTTGTTGCTCTTAACATGTGCCATTTACCAAGAGGACCTGGTAAACGTTTTAATGAAAACCCAGCTGAACGCATAGCTCGTTTTACATCTCCTTTTGATGCATAGGTAACTAAAATTCCATTTAATTTTAAGGCTGAGTACATTTTATCGAAGATTTCTTTCGTCCATAAATCTGGTTGTTTTTCTGGACCAAAAGCATCAAAATAAATTAAATCATATTTATTTATACCTTCTATTTCAGAAAAAAAACGTTGTTGTTTTGTTAAAGAAAAATTATTTGAAATCACATGTTTTTCTTCCCAAGTAGAATTATGAATTTTCTTAAAAATCTCTTTATTATTTTCTGCTTTTAGTTCTTGTACGTAATTCATTTTAGCAACCTCTTCTATACTTACAGGGTAAGCTTCTACTCCAACATAATCAATTGTTTTATCACTTTCTAAACAAGTAATAAAACAATTTAATCCTGTACCAAAACCTATTTCTAAAATTGAAATTTTTTCTTTATCAACAACTTCTAATCCATTCTTAATATATACATGATAGGCTTCTTGAATAGCTCCATGCTTTGAATGGTATTGTTCATCCCAATCTGGTAAATGAATGGTTGTTGAACCGTCGGAAGTTATGATTATTTCTCTTTTAATAACTAATAATTTATTTCATCAATACACCGTGTGCTAAAAAAGAAAATTCTTTCTTAGGCTCTGTAATTTTAGCTATCTCTTCTTTACTTTTTCCTGCATCTTCTGCGTAGTGACGTAACTCATCTACTGATGTTTCTTTTACAAATGCTTTTCCTTCAACAACAACTTCTTTTCCTTGACTATCTAAAGGCATAAAAAATCCGTAATCTTTAAAACGCACCATTGTTTTTTCATCTCCAATAGGTAAAACCATCCAACATCCTTTTTTTGAACATACTTCACCTATACTAGATGCAAACTTTACATTTACGCTATCGCCAATACTTAATGTTTTAAATTTCTCTTGCATTTGTTTAGCTGTTAAGGCTTCATCTGCAGATATTTTATCTCCAAAAGAAGTATACTCAACAATTGCTTTTTCTTGCTTAGGCTCTTCTTTTTTTTCAGTTTTACAGGCTGTAAGCAATCCTATTAAAACAAGGCTTAAAAAAAGTATTCTTTTCATAATCAAAAGTTTAAATTTAATATGATACAAAGATAATTATAATTAGTTAAGTCGATCTTTTAAAAGAATAATTATAACGCTAGTTTTAGTATCTTTGTGAGACTTCAAAATAAGGGAATTTATGGACATTGACATTCAGTTAATAGAACAATCAAAAATAAATACAGTAGATTTTAATAATTTAACTTTCGGACGTACTTTTTCTGACCATATGTTAGTTTGCGATTTTTCTGAAGGAAAATGGCAAACACCTAAAATAATGCCTTACGGACCAATGTTATTTGAACCGTCTGCTAGAGTTTTTCATTACGGACAAGCTGTTTTTGAAGGAATGAAAGCTTTTAAAGATGAAAACGACGATGTGTTTTTATTTAGACCTGATGAAAACTTTCATCGAATAAACAAATCGGCAGAACGTTTAGCAATGCCCCATGTTAGTGAAGAAGTTTTTTTTGAGGGATTAAAAAAATTATTAAAAATTGATAATGATTGGATAAAAAAAGGATTTGGTAATTCATTATACATTCGTCCTTTTATAATAGCGACCGAAGGAGCTATTGCTGCATCTCCTGCCGAAGAGTATAAATTTATCATTATTTGTTCTCCCGCACAATCTTATTACGCAGGCGAAGTAAGAGTTGTTTTTGCTGAAAAATACAGTAGATCTGCTGATGGCGGTGTTGGTTTTGCGAAAGCTGCAGGTAATTATGCTGCACAATTTTATCCAACCAGTTTAGCTCATAAAGAAGGATATCAACAAATTATTTGGACAGATGCTAGTACACACCAGTATTTAGAAGAAGCTGGAACTATGAATATTTTCTTTAGAATTGGAGATAAATTAGTTACCGCTCCTAATAATGATAGAATTTTAGATGGTGTTACCAGAAAATCTATTATACAATTAGCAAATGATAATGATATAGAAATTGAGGTTCGTAGAGTATCGGTTGCTGAAATTAAAGAAGCTGCTAAACTAGGAGAATTAAAAGAAATTTTCGGATCTGGTACTGCTGCGGTAATTAATCCAATAAAAGGTTTTAAGCATCAAAATGATGTTTTTGAATTACCAGAAATAACCAATTCTTACGCTAGTTTATTTAAAGAAAAATTACTTAATATTCAATACAATAAGTCTGAAGATAAGCATAATTGGCGCGTTAAAATTTAATTCTCATTAAAAAAAGCTATATTAGTAATTCATAATCAATTTATTAAAAGAAAATTCTAAGGGGAAATGAAAAATATTGTACCAGCGTTAGTGTCGATAATAGTAGGTTTTGCTATTTCGTCTTTTGCGCTAAACAAATACATGGATGTAGACACTAAGAATTCTAATCCAACAATTGAACTTACGCAAGTAGATGATGAACCAGCTGCTAGTTTAGATCAAGATACTTCTGAAGAAATTCCAGCTACAGAAATAGAAGATTCTAATGAAAACCTTTCTACAGAAAACTTAACTGAAGAAGGTAATGATATTACATCTGATGAAAACATTGCTGGTGATGATGAGAACTTAGCAGATACTTCTGAAAAAAGTGATGAAAGTGAAGCTTTAGAAGTAGAAAGTTCTAATGATGAACCTATTGTAAATATAGCTATTGATAAAATTCAAGATAGTTACGATAACTGGAGAGCTTATACCAAAGGAAATATCGATTTAATGTCTACTTATGTTCCTATTGATGATAAAGGAGCTAAGGTTGAAAAAGGTATTTTTTTAAATTTATTAAGAACCGGTGCTTATATACCTGTTAAATCAGAAAATAAAGGGAAAATTGAATACAAACTTACCAATTTTAAAGAATCTACTGATGACAAGATAAAAAAGGCTATTGTAGGTAAAGCCACTGTTGCGTACAAGTACTTTAAAATGGAGGGTAAAAAATTACCTACTTATGATTTTGTAGATTTAAAAGGAAAATCTCATAACAAAGCTGATACTAAAGGAAAAATTTTAGTTTTAAAATGTTGGTTTATTAATTGTAAAGTTTGTGTTGAAGAATTTCCGCAATTAAACGCTTTAGTAGAAAAATATAAAAATGACAAAATAGAATTTGTAAGTTTAGCTTTTGATGAAAAAGACAAACTTGTTGAATTTCTAAAAACCAAAGACTTTAAGTATGTTACGGTGCCTGAGCAGAAAAAATATATGTCTAAAAAATTAAAGGTAAAACAATACCCTACTCACTTAATTGTAGATGCTAACGGTAGAATTATAAAGATGGTTAACAATGTTAAAACCTTAACCTCAGAACTCTCTCGTATTACTGGTAAATAATAAAAAGAGGCTGTCTGAAAAGACTTTTTGTCATTTTTTTACCGAAAAATTTTCTATGACAGTTTCAGAAATTATAGAAAAACCATCATTTTAAGCTAAAATGGTCGTTTTTTGATGTTTTTTAAAGAAGTAACCGAAAAATAATCTAAATTTTATTTTTTCGTTTTACTTTTCAGACAGCCTCTTTTTATTAGAGGTTATTTTTCTAAAATCTCTTTTATGTTTGGCTTAAAATAGTTAGGGCCTTTTAAAACCTTACCATCTTCACGATAAATCGGTTTACCATCTTCTCCTAACTTACTCATATTACTTCGTTGAATCTCATTAAACACTTCTTCTATTTTATGCTGCATACCATGCTCAATAATAGTACCACATAAAATATACAACATATCTCCTAAGGCATCAGCAACCTCAACTAAGTCATTATTTTTTGCTGCTTCTAAATACTCTTCATTTTCTTCTTTCATTAACTCGAAACGCAACTGCTTTCTATCATCTGAAATTGCTACGGTAGGTTCGTTTTGAATATTTAATTTAAATGCTGAATGAAATTCATGCACAGCTTTTATTTTATTCTTCATTTTATATAATTTCTAGTTCTGTTTGTATTTTATTAAAGTCAAAATTAGTCCAATCACTAATATGACTTTTTATGTTTTCTTCTTGAAAATCTTTTAAATTTTTATCTCTAATTCCTAAAAAGTGTATTCCTAAATTTTTAGCTGTTCTTAAATCCCAAATCCCGTCTCCTACCGAAATAATATTCTCGAATTCATTAATTGAAAAATATGTTTTCGCTTTTTGAATAGCTGAAGTAACTATTTCTTCTCTTGTGTAATAATTATTTGAAGCTTCAACTAAATTAGGCACAAAATTGATATTCGCTTGTTCTAATTTCATTAATGCTGGCTTTAATAAAGAGCCCGTAGCAAAACAGATTGCATAATTCGTTTCTCTCATAAAAAAATCAACAATTTTAGTTGCGCCGTCTATTTCTTTCGTTTCTGGAAGCTCTAAAAACAATTCTGTCATTTTGTTTTCAAATTCTGGAATAAAAGACTCCATATTGAAATCCTTTTTAAAGTTGGTTTCGAAATTTTTCTTTAAAATATAACTGTCTGTCATATTTTTATACGCTTTCCACTCTTGATTAATTTCTGTAATTCCGAAATGTAACATTGCATCTACATATGATTGTTGATGCTGATTTTCACTTTTTGTTAGTGTATCATCTATATCAAAAACTATTAAATTCTTTTTTTTCATTTTATGTTGCCATTTTTAATAAACGCGCAGGCACAATTTTTAAAACCCAAGCAATTAATCTCCATCTTTTAGAAATATAAGCTACTCGCTTTTTTCTTTTTATTGCTGAGTAAATTTGCTTTGTCGCTTTTTCTAAAGAAACCATCCAAAAAATTCCGTCACCTAAAGCCATGGCAGTATCTATGAACCCAGGGCGTATATCAGTAATAAAAACTTTGTTTGATTTTATCGTTTTTGTTTTGATATATAAACTCTCTAAATATGCTTTTTGATATGCTTTTGATGCAAAATACGAAGGTGAAGCTCTATTACCTCGTAGTGAAGCTATCGACGAAATTCCAACTAAATGCCCGAATTGTTGTTTTTTAAATAGATTATAAGCTAATCCGTACAACTTGGTGGCTCCAACTACATTAGTTTGAATAGTTTTATTTTCTATGCTCCATGTTAATTCATTATTTACCTCTCCAACTCCAGAAGAATGGACAATTAAATGTACTTGTCCTAATTGGTTTACGATATCATTGAATGCATTTTCAAGATCATCTACCTGAGTAATATCATTCTGCTTCACAATAATTTGATTAGCATACTGTTTTTTTAAAGCTTCTAACTTTTCTAATCTTCGTCCTGTAATTGCAACTACATAACCGTCTTTAACTAATAACTCGGTTAAGTTTTTACCTATACCAGATGTAGCTCCAAAAACAATTGCTGTTTTAGTTTTCTTCATTCTAAAATCATTCTTTAACTTTGCTAAAAATACAATTTTATGTTTATACTTATTGCTACTAAAATGTTTACAACTGGTAGAATTATATTTGCTAGCTTATTTGTTGTTGCTTTTGTTATTGCTATGCTTTTTAGTTATAAGAAAGATGCAAAAAACAACAAAAAACATTATCAAAATGGTGCTTTGTATGTTGCTATAGGAATTGTAGCTGTTATCGCTTTATTATTTCTTTCTAAATTTTTAATCTCAGGGAGATAGTCAAAGTTTATTTTTTTGTTTTCTCTAAATGATTGTTTTAAAAACCCAGTTTTGTAAAACAATTAATATACTCATTTAAAAATTAATTCATTTTTTCTACATCACTTAATTTTTCGTGATTTAAAATTGTGTATCCATCTTCATTAAAGCTAGAAGATGGAGAAAACTTCATGTCAATTTCGAGATTAGAAAAATCATAAGAGGTTGCTTGATAAACATTTTGCCCAAAAGATTCTTCGTGATATCGTAATAAAATATACACCTCAGCATCCATTTTTTCAATTTCCTTTTTAGAGTATTTATTTAGCGGACTTTCACCATCAATTTCGTGTACAATAGTCCAAACTGTTGGCAAATACATAATATTATCTCTTTCGAGTTTTAATCGATAATAATTACGTTGGTATTTTCCCGACTCATCTTTTTCATTTATTGATAAGGTTACTTTAATCTCTGGCTCTATCATAACTGTTTTACGACTGTTTATTAATCTAAACATTAAAGCTGTACCTTTTTTAAAATCACGTAACACCAAATTATCACTGAATCTAATCGCTGCTTTAGGTTTAGCAAAACGTCCATATAACAATCCTGTTATAAATGAAAAACTTAGTAAACCTAACATAGCTTCAAAAGCGGCAATTATATTTGCAGCAACACCTTTTGGAGCTATTCCTCCATAACCAACTGTTGTTAAGGTTTGTGCGCTAAAGAAAAATCCATTTAATAAATCATCAAAGAAATTACCTTTTGATGGTGTTATTTGTTCAATACCTATTAAAGTATATATAAGACCAAAAATTATGTTTAGGAAAGTATAACCTAAAAAAACAAAAAAGAAAAATCTTAACCAAGACAACTCTACAAAATAGGTGTACAAATCATCTACATTAAATTTTTTATTAATGTGTATTACATTAGAACTACCGTCTTTATTAATAATTCCTCTTATATTTTTTTGAGATTTATGTCCTAAACCTGGGTCTTTTGCTTTTTTAGCCATCCTATTTATTTTACTTTATAAAAATACAAAAACCGATGCTAAACAGCATCGGTTTTAATATTCAATACAGTTTAATTTCTAGTTTTTAACTGGTAAAAAATTATAGTTATTAGCAT
>JAHDHE010000053.1:0-2345 GCA_020631475.1 Tenacibaculum sp.
GCATCTATTGTTTTTAATAATTGATTCATTAATTTGTAGGAAGCTAACTGATAACGTTCTTGTAATTTTTTACCATGATGTAATAACCAACTCTCTACATTAAATAGTTTTGATTCTTCATTTTTCGAACGTTGAAATCGCTTTTTAAAAGATTCTGGTGTCCGATAACAAAGCATTGCATGCATACGAGCATCATGTACAGGGTTGCTAGAGTTGGTTAAAAATTGTTCTTGAATTTGACAATTCGCAATCAACCAATCTGTGGATTTCCAATCGCTAGCAACAGGAATTAAATGTTGTGTTATGTTTGGATTTGCTACAGCCATTTCCCAAGCAATACCACCACCTAAAGAGCCTCCTATTAAAGCAAATAGTTTTTTAACTTTTAACTCGTTTAGCCCTAACAAAAAGAGGTTAGCAATATCTTTAGCAACAAAACTTTTATAATCATCAATTAAAAAATTATCATATCCATTTCCAGGAATATTAAAACATATAATGGAGTATTTTTGAGTATCAATTGCTTTCTGTTTTCCAACAATAGCTGACCACCATCCGTTTACTCCAGCTACATTACTATTACCGGTTAATGCATGATTGATAAGAACAACAGGAGCAGTACCCAACTTTTTTCCAAAGAGCTGATAACTTAAAGGAATGTTTTTAAATTGAGTACCACTTATTGTTGTGTAACTAAGAATGTTTATATGTAACAATTGATTACTCATACCTAAATTTACTATGCTAAAACTTCAGAATTAATTTTAATGAAAGCTTCTTTTAAATCAGATTTTAAATCTTGAATATCTTCTAAACCAACCGATAAACGAATTAAATCTTCTGTAACTCCCGCACTTGCTTGTTCTTCTGAATTTAATTGTTGATGCGTAGTACTTGACGGATGTATAATCAAAGATTTTGTATCGCCAATGTTAGCTAACAAAGAGAATGTTTTTGTAGAGTCTGCTATTGTTTTCGCAGCTTCAAATCCACCTTTTGCTCCGAAAGTAACGATTCCACTTTGACCTTTTGGTAAATATTTGTCAGCTAAAGATTTGTATTTGCTACTTTCTAACCCAGGATAATTTACCCAAGCTACTTCTTCTTGTTGTTCTAACCATTTAGCTAAAGCCAATGCGTTTTCTGAATGTTGTTTTATTCTTATAGGTAAAGTTTCTAAACCTTGAATGATATTAAAAGCATTAGTCGGACTTAAAGCACCGCCAAAATCACGTAAGCCTTCTAAAATTAATTTAAAAGTATACGAAGCTGCTCCAAGTGTTTCGTAATATTTCAAACCATGATATCCAGCAGATGGTTCTGTGAATTCTGGAAATTTTCCGTTTGACCAATCAAAATTTCCTCCATCAATAATTGCTCCTCCTAATGAATTTCCTTGTCCGCCAATGTATTTTGTTAGCGATTGAATTACAATATTTGCTCCATGTTTAATTGGGTTTAATAAAGCTGGTGTAGCAACTGTATTATCAACAATAAACGGGACTTCTGCTTTTTTTGCATGCTTAGAAATTTCTTTTAAATCCAATACATCTAGTTTTGGGTTTCCTAAAGACTCTACAAAAAATGCTCTTGTATTGTCTTGAACAGCTTCCTTAAAATTATCTGGATTAGAAGCATCTACAAAAGTTGTTGTAATACCTAATCTTGGTAAGGTAACTTTTAATAAATTATAGGTTCCTCCATACAAACTGCTCGAAGCTACAATATGATCACCAGCTTTTAGCAAGGTTAATAATCCTGTTGAAATTGCTGCGGTTCCTGAAGCAAATACAACAGCTCCAATTCCGCCTTCTAAAGCAGCTAAACGTTCTTGTAAAACCTGATTGGTAGGGTTATTTAATCTTGTGTAAATAAACCCTAACTCTTTTAATGAAAAAAGATTTGCTGCATGATCAGAATTATTAAAAACATACGATGTTGTTTGATAAATAGGAACTGCTCTTGTGCCTCCAGTTTGTTTTACATCATGTCCTACGTGCAACGCATTTGTTGCAAATTTTTGTGTACTCATTTTTCTTGTTTTTTTGAGTTAATAAAAAATTAAAACAAAAGCCAAAACACATCTTTAAAAAGATGTTGCTTACTAGAAAAATGTTATTAAGAAATTATAAGAAGTCTCTGTATTTTTACATAGAAACTTCTTTTGGGTTATCTATCCTTTTTTAATTACTTCTAATAATAATTGAAGTAATGTTTTGGTAGAATTTAGCACCTTCTTTGTATAGAACAAAGGGTTGCTAAGGCTTCATAGGGTCTAATCCCTCCACCTTTCTTGATAACATCGTCAATAAGTGTTTGAACTTTTACGAGCACAAATATTCAAT
>JAHDHE010000053.1:2445-8886 GCA_020631475.1 Tenacibaculum sp.
TTTGAGGAAAAATTTGATCTGATTGCGACCTCTTTAAAAAAATGCTAAAGCAGTAATTTCCTACTTCTTTTAGCGACCAAGCAATTCAAGTTTTTCTTCCGTTAATTTTTAAAAAGAAGTTTATGTCATATTTATTTACTTCAGAAAGTGTTTCTGAAGGACATCCAGATAAAGTAGCAGATCAGATTTCTGATGCTTTAATAGATAATTTTTTAGCTTTCGACTCAACATCTAAAGTAGCTTGTGAAACCTTAGTAACTACCGGTCAAGTAGTGTTGGCAGGTGAGGTGAAATCTAAAACATATTTAGATGTTCAGAAGATTGCAAGAGATGTAATTAACAAAATCGGATATACTAAAAGTGAGTATATGTTTGATGGTAGTTCTTGTGGAGTTTTTTCAGCAATACACGAGCAATCACCAGATATTAACCAAGGAGTTGAAAGAGCAAATCCAGAAGATCAAGGAGCTGGAGATCAAGGAATGATGTTTGGTTATGCTACTGATGAAACTGATAATTATATGCCTTTAGCATTAGAATTATCACACCGTTTATTAATCGAATTAGCTGAGTTAAGAAGGGAGAATAAAGATATTACGTATTTACGACCAGATGCTAAATCTCAAGTAACTATTGAGTATTCTGATGATAATGTTCCGCAAAGAATCGATGCGATTGTAATTTCTACGCAGCACGATGATTTTGATGAGAGTGAAGAGGTGATGTTAGCAAAGATTAAATCTGATATTATTTCTATTTTAATACCAAGAGTAGTTGCTAAACTACCAGCAAATATTCAAGCATTATTTACTGATAATATTACGTATCACATCAACCCAACTGGAATTTTTGTTATTGGAGGTCCTCATGGAGATACTGGTTTAACAGGACGTAAAATTATTGTAGATACTTACGGTGGAAAAGGTGCTCACGGTGGTGGAGCTTTTTCAGGGAAAGATCCTTCTAAAGTAGATCGTTCTGGTGCATATGCAACACGCCATATCGCTAAAAATTTAGTAGCTGCTGGATTATGTAAAGAAGTGTTAGTACAGGTTTCTTATGCTATTGGTGTAGCAAAACCAACGAGTATTAATGTAGAGACATACGGAACTGCAACTGTTGATATGACAGATGGTGAGATTAGTAAAGTAGTAGAAACTATTTTCGATATGCGTCCGTATTTTATAGAGCAACGTTTAAAGTTAAGAACGCCTATTTATTCTGAAACGGCTGCCTATGGTCATATGGGAAGAACACCAGAAAAGAAAACTGTTACTTTTTCTAACCCAATGGGAGAAACTATTGAGCGTGAAGTAGAAACGTTTACTTGGGAAAAGTTAGATTATGTAGATAAGGTTAAAGAGAGTTTTAATTTATAATTAAACTTCTAGATTTATTCCATAAAAGAAAAGAGCTTTGACATTGTCAAGGCTCTTTTCTTTTATATAGATGTGTTTTATTATTTAATTTGAAAGATGAAAGGCATTCTAGCTTGAATTCCCTTTAAGTTTTTCATTTGATTAATGTTATTATATAATTGGTAATTCTCATCACCTAAAGCTTCTTTTAATACTTCTTCTTTTGAAACTTTTGCAAAAGGAGAAAACTGTAAAGCATCTTTTAAATCTTTTTTATAATTTGGATAACTTCTGATTTTATATTTTTCTATTTCAGCAAGTTCAGCGGCAATTTTAATTGCGTCATCTAAACTTCCTAATTTATCAACCAATCCTTTTTCTATAGCCTCTTTACCTGTCCAAACTCTACCTTGTGCAACTTCGTTTACTTGTTCAAAAGTCATGTTTCTACCTTTAGCTACACGGTTAACAAAAGTTTTGTAAATATCTTCAACACCTTCTTTAGTTACATCGTAGAATTTCTGGTTCATAGGTTCAAAAACACTATAGTTTGCACTGTTGTTTGTTGATACTTGCTCAGCATTTATACCAATATTATCTGCAAACTTATTAAAGTTAGGAATAGCTCCGAAAACTCCAATAGATCCAGTAATAGTTGTTGGTTCTGCAATAATTTTATTAGCATTACAAGCAATATAATAACCGCCAGAAGCAGCTAAGTTACCCATTGAAACTACTAAAGGTTTTTCTTTACGAGTTAACTCTAATTCTCTCCAAATTAATTCTGAAGCTAATGCAGAACCTCCAGGAGAATTAACACGTAATACAATAGCTTTAACATTACTGTCTTTTCTAGCTTTACGAATTGCTTTATTAATTAGTCCTTGACCAATAATATCTTCATTACCCTCTCCGTACATTATTTGTCCTTGTGCATAGATAACAGCAATTTTGTCTTTTGTGGTTGATGATATTCTTCCTTTTCCAGATTTAATATAATCTTGTAAAGAAATAGTATTTACTTTTTTATCAGATCTAGCTTTTAATTTTTCTTTATATTCATCTTCATAAATGCTGGCGTCTATTAAGTTGTTTTGTTTAGCTACCGTTGCATTTCTTCCGTTTGAGTTATCAGCAATTAAGTTTAACTTTTCAATAGAAATGTTTCTGCTTTTGCTAACATCTTCAGTTATTTCATCCCAGATAGATTTTAAGAAAGAAGTTGTTTGTTCACGATTAGCTTCACTCATTTTATTTGTTAAATAAGGCTCTACCGCACTTTTGTATTTTCCATGACGGATAACTTCCATTTTAACACCGTATTTATCTTCAAAATCTTTGTAATATAAAATCTCGGTAGATAAACCTTTAAAATCTATAGCTCCTACAGGATTTAAAAATAAACTATCGGCAACAGAGCTTAAGTAATAGTTTTTCTGAGAATATACATCGTTGTAGGCATATACAAACTTTCCACTTTCTTTAAATTCTTCAATTTTGTTTCTAATGGCTTGTGTTTGTGCAATACCTGCGTTTACCGAAGTAGTGTTTATACTGATACCTTTTATGTTATCATCAGTTTTAGCGTTTTCAATAGCGTTAATAATTTTATTTAAAGCTAATTTATCGTCGTTTAAATCTAAAACCTCAGCTAACGGATTATCTTCTTTAGGCGCATAATCTTTAATGTTAGTAGATAAATCTAATTCTAAAACAGAGTTTGATTTTACAACAACTTCATCACCAGATCCCATAATAGTACCTATGACAATAAAAAATAAAAAGATTAAAAAAATGGCAATAAAAAAGCCAAGAATAGATGCTAATAAATTTCTTAAAAACTTCATGTTAAATAGTTAATTTTTGGCAAATATACATTATTTAACAATGAAGCAATATAACGGTATTTAACGGTTTATATTAGAGAAACTCCCCAATCTCATACGGTATTTTTGTTGCGCAAACATAAAGTAGTTAAATAGTTTGTAGTTTACATCATAACCGTAGTTAATATGAGGGCTATAATCAATTTGGTTCTCGTATATATTAGGGTTAAATTGTGTAGGGTTTAAAGCTCTATTATTCCAAATAGGTACCATCATACGGTTTCTGTTTTCTAAAAAATTTTGAGAGTAAAAACCAACAGGTCGTGCAATAGAATTTAAATAAGCAGTAAAGCCAGGGTCGATAATAATAATTTCGTATTCTAACGAATCATTTTTTATAACTACAGGTTCTTCTTTAGTTTGTGAATTGTTTTTTATAGGTGACGTTCCGCAAGCATAAAACGTAATAAATACTATTAAAGCTATCGAAATATATTTTAATACTTTCATAATCTACGAGATTCAGATCTATAAAGTTGCAAAAATTATTCCGTTTTTCATTGATTTTTAAATGGTTTAACAGTAATTTTCAACTTTAAATAGATAAAAATGAAAAAAAGATGCTTTTGGGTGAGTAATGATCCGTTGTATATTGAGTATCATGATAAAGAATGGGGAGTACCAACTTTTGATGATGCAGCATTATTTGAGTTTTTAATTTTAGAAACTTTTCAAGCAGGTTTAAGTTGGATTACAATTTTAAAGAAAAGAGAAAACTTTAGAAAAGCATTTGACAATTTTGATTATCAAAAAATTGCGAATTATTCTGAAGAGAAGTATGAAGAGTTACTTCAGGATACTGGAATTATTAGAAATAAACTAAAAATAAGAAGTGCAATTACCAACGCAAAACTTTTTATAGAAGTTCAAAAAGAATTCGGTTCTTTTTCAAATTTCTTTTGGAATTATACCAATGGAAAACCAATTACAAATATTTTTGATAAACGAGAAGATGTTCCAGCAACAACAGAATTATCAGATAAAATATCAAAAGATTTAAGAAAGAGAGGGTTTAAATTTGTAGGCTCAACAGTTATTTATGCTTATATGCAGTCTATGGGTATGGTAAACGATCATACTACAGATTGTTTTAGATATAAGGAAGTTTAAAATTTGTACATTTAGTGTCAGAAAAATCAAAATAAAATGAAATTAAAACATGTTTTTTATTCAGTTGCAGTAGCAGGATTGTTAACCTCTTGTGCAGTTGAAAAAAAGGAAGAAAAGCAACCGGAAGAAATAACAAAAACAGCGTTTAACTACGTGGTTGAACAATTTGCAGACGTTCGTGTAATGCGTTATCAAATTCCTGGGTTTGATGAGTTAACTTTAAAAGAAAAAAAGTTAGTGTATTATTTAACGCAAGCTGGTTTAGCGGGTCGCGATATTATGTGGGATCAAAACTATCGTCATAACTTAGAAATTAGAGCTGCGTTAGAAAATATTAATAATACATATAAAGGAGATAGAGATAGTAAAGAATTCCAGGATTTTAAAACCTATTTAAAAAGAGTTTGGTTTTCAAACGGAATTCATCACCATTATTCAAATGATAAAATTAAACCTACGTTCTCTAAAGAATATTTACAAGGTTTATTAAAAGATACAAATACAACTCTATCAACAGAAGCTTTAGAAGTTATTTTTAATGATAAAGACGCTAAAAAGGTAAATAAAAAAGCAGGAGTTGATAATGTATTAGCATCAGCAGTTAATTTCTACGGGGCAGATATTACCAGTAAAGAAGTAGCAGATTTTTATGCAAAAGCGTATAAAGGACCAAAAGATCAACCAATAGAAGCAGGTTTAAATTCTAAATTAGTTCGTGAAAACGGAAAGTTAGTTGAGAAAGTTTGGAAATCAGGCGGAATGTACGGACAAGCAATCGATAAAATTATTAGTTGGTTAGAAAAAGCAAAAGGTGTTGCTGAAAACGAAAAGCAAGCAGAAGCTTTAGGTTTATTAATTGAATATTATAAAACAGGTAGTTTAGATACTTGGGATAAATACTGTATTGCTTGGGTAACTTCTACCGAAGGAAATATCGATTGGATTAATGGTTTTATCGAGGTGTATAACGATCCAAAAGGATATCGAGGTTCTTATGAAACAATTGTAGAAATCAAAGATTTTGATATGTCTCGTAAAATGGCTGTTTTATCTGAAAACGCACAATGGTTTGAAGATAATTCACCATTAGATGAAAATCATAAAAAAAAGAATGTTGTAGGAGTTTCATACAAAACAGTGAATGTTGCTGGTGAAGCTGGTGATGCTTCTCCAAGTACACCAATTGGTGTAAATTTACCGAATAACAATTGGATTCGTCAACAGCACGGATCTAAATCTGTTTCATTAGGAAATATTACCAATGCTGATAATAATGCTGGAGGTACAGATCGTTTAAAAGAATTTGCAAACGATCAAGAAGAGATTGATTTAGAGATTAAATACGGCCAAAAAGCTGATAAATTACATACTGCTTTACACGAAGTTGTTGGGCATGCATCTGGTACAATTAATAAAGGTATTGGTCAGCCAAAAGAAACATTGCAAAATTATGCTTCTACGATGGAAGAAGGTCGTGCAGATTTAGTTGGATTGTATTACTTAATGGATCCTAAATTACAAGAATTAGGATTGGTTGATAACTGGGAAAACATTGGTAAAGCAGCTTATGATGGATACATTAGAAATGGATTAATGACACAATTAGTACGTATTAATTTAGGAGATGATATTGAAGAAGATCATATGGTAAATCGTCAATGGGTTTCTGCTTGGGCTTTTGAACAAGGAGAAAAAGAAAATGTAATTGAAAAAATTATACGCGACGGAAAAACATATTATAATATTAACGATTATAAAAAATTACGTGAAATTTTCGGACGCTTATTAAAAGAAGCACAGCGTATAAAATCTGAAGGAGATTTTGAGGCTGCTAAAGCTTTAGTAGAAGGTTACGGAGTTAAGGTTAATCAAGATTTACATAAAGAAGTTTTAAAAAGAAACGAGAAATTTACAGCTGCTCCTTATCGCGGATTTGTAAACCCTGTATTAGAAACAGTTACTGATGCTGATGGAAATATTACAGATGTAAAAGTTACACAGCCAAAAACTTTCGAAGAGCAAATGAAGTTTTATGCTAATAACTATAATTTTTTACCAGTTAAAAACTAGAAATTAAACTGTATTGA
>JAHDHE010000054.1:0-3495 GCA_020631475.1 Tenacibaculum sp.
AAAGTTTGTAGACGCTAATGTAAATGAAAACTTAATTGTGTCTCCAGAAGCTAAAACTTTTGCTAAACTCGTAATTAAAACTCCAACCGAAAACCCAAATATGACAATTGAGGATGTAGATTTTGAGGATAGAATTATAATCAATCCTACCTTTAAAAATCATCAAAGACTAAAGTGTGTATACGATAGATTTAAAAGTGGTAACAATAAAATTTCTAATTATCTAAACAAATTCTTACCAGACAATGCTGTCGGGCATCTAAACTTTAAAGCTGATAACGATTTTAGAAGAAATCAACCTCCAAGTCATTGGAATGCAGGAGCAATAACTGATCCTCCTATAAATGGAGCATTAAATAGTAATGTTGCAAACTATAATATTGATATTATTTTTAATACAGACCCTAACTTACCTGATTCTTTTGCTGGAGGAAAGCCCACAATAATTTTAGCAGTAGGATTAATTCATGAAATGGTACACGCAGAAATGTATAGAAAATTACTTGAATGTGCCCAATTACCTCACGTAAATTATACTCAAATGACAGAGACTGAGTATAAAAATTTCATTTATAATCTAAGAAATAATTATGAAGGATTACATGATTATTTTATGAGATATAAATTTTATAAAGAAAACGGTGTCCTAATTCCAATTCAAGGTCCAACAACTGAACAGCATAATCAAATGGCTACTCATTACAGAAATATGGTTAAAGAAGCTATTAAAGATTTTGATAATAATCAACATTCAGATGAATTTTACGATGCTTTGTCTTGGATTGGTTTAAAAAATACAGTTGCTTGGAATAACAATACTAATCAATCAGCAATAAATACAATTATAACTAATGCTATGGCAAATGAAACCAAAAACTGTACTAATTAACATCTTATTTTTATTTCTTGGGTATATAAACTATGCCCAAGAGATACCTAAAGACACTATTTATTTAGAGTTTAATAAATATCTTGACTGTAAATACAAAGGGTTGCCTTTAAAATGGCAAAAAAAGAAAGGCGTTCAATTTAACTTATGTGGTGAGGCTATTTTTTTCAACCCTAAAAATAGCAAACCAGATACTCTGTGTAACAAACATTTAAAAGATTATAAAATCACCAAATTAAAACACATTGATTCATTAGGTAGATTTTGGTACAAAAAAAACCTTTCTTTATTAAAGAAGAAATATGGAAAATATATTGCTCCACATGATAATAATGGAAAATTTACAACTTATATTCTTGAAAAGAAAAAAGAAAATTTCATTCTTTATAGGGTGTTTTGGAAAAATCAAGGAATTTAAAAATACAAACCACAACCACGTATATAAAAAATAGCAGTTAAGTGCAAACTATAAAGTTTGTCCTTTCCTGCTATTTTAATCCATAGACTGAAAGTAATAGTATTTTTATTCTGCTACTTTTCATATACAAACCGTTAGCGAAATAATAAAATACTCATATACAAAAAATCCGAAGTAAAATTTACTTCGGATTTTTTAATCTTAACTCTATAATATTATTTACTCAAATACATTTTACGTCTAGAGTATAAATCATAAAACTGATCATCTTTTAAATCATCAATAAATAAGATACTTTCTCCAGTAGATTTCATTTCTGGTCCTAGTTTCTTATTTACATTAGGAAATTTATTAAAAGAGAAAACTGGCTGTTTAATTGCATATCCTTCTAATTGTGGATTAAATGTAAAGTCCGTTACCTTCTTCTCACCTAACATTACTTTCGTTGCATAATTTACATACGGCTCTTTGTATGCTTTTGCAATAAAAGGAACGGTACGAGAAGCTCTTGGATTAGCTTCGATTATGTAAACAATATCATCTTTAATAGCAAACTGAACGTTTATTAAACCAACTGTTTTTAATTCTCTAGCTATAGTATGTGTATGATCTTTAATTTGCTGCATAACAAACTCACCTAAATTAAAGGCTGGTAAAGTTGCGTTTGAATCTCCAGAGTGTACCCCACAAGGTTCAATATGCTCCATAATACCAATAATATAAACATTACCATCAGCGTCACAAATTGCATCTGCTTCTGCTTCTATAGCACCATCTAAATAATGATCTAATAATAATTTATTACCAGGCATTCCTTTTAATAAATCTACAACATGTTCTACTAATTCGTCTTTATTGATTACAATTTTCATTCCTTGTCCACCTAATACATAAGATGGTCTCACTAAAATTGGAAAGTCTAATTGTTCTGCTAAAGCTAATGCTTCATCGGCAGTTTCTGCAATTCCAAATTCTGGGTAAGGAATATTATTTCTCTTTAATAAATCAGAAAAACTTCCTCTATCTTCTGCTAAATCTAAAGCTTCAAAAGAAGTTCCTAAAATTTTAATTCCGTATTTAGTTAATTTTTCTGCAAGCTTTAAAGCCGTTTGTCCACCTAACTGAACAATAACTCCTTCTGGTTTTTCATGCTTGATGATATCATAAATATGCTCCCAAAAAACTGGTTCGAAATATAATTTATCAGCTGTATCAAAATCAGTCGAAACTGTTTCAGGGTTACAGTTAATCATAATAGTTTCGTAACCACATTCTGCAGCTGCTAAAACTCCGTGTACACAACAGTAATCGAACTCAATACCTTGACCAATTCTATTTGGTCCAGATCCTAAAACAATAATTTTCTTTTTATCTGAAACTACACTTTCGTTTGCTGGTAATTTTTTACCATCAGCAGTTTCAAGCTCGTTTTCAAAAGTTGAATAGTAATATGGTGTTTGCGCTTTAAACTCAGCCGCACAGGTATCTACTAATTTATAAACACGCTTAATTTTTAATTCTTCACGCTTTTTATAAACTTCGCTCTCTAAACAATCTAACATATGTGCAATCTGACGATCTCCATATCCTTTTTGTTTTGCTTCTAATAATAAATCTCTATCTAACGTATCAATTGTATAGGTAGAAATTTCTTTTTCTAAATAGAATAATTCCTCGTATTGCTTTAAGTACCACATATCAATTTTTGTGATATCGTAAATTTTACTTAGCGGAATTCCCATTGCAATAGCATCGTAAATTGCAAAAACACGATCCCAACTTGCATTGGTTAATTTATCTATAATTTGATTGTAATCTTTATATCCTTTACCATCGGCTCCTAAACCATTACGTTTAATCTCTAATGATTGTGTTGCCTTGTGTAATGCTTCTTGGAACGAACGTCCAATTCCCATCACCTCACCTACGGCTTTCATTTGCAATCCTAAAGTTCTATCTGAACCTTCGAATTTATCAAAATTCCAGCGAGGAATTTTTACGATTACATAATCTAATGTTGGCTCAAATAAAGCTGAAGTAGATTTTGTAATTCCATTCTCTAACTCATCTAAAGAATAACCAATCGCTAACTTTGTAGCTACTTTTGCAATAGGATATCCTGTTGCTTTCGACGCTAATGCTGATGAACGAGATACACGTGGGTTAATTTCAATCGCAATAATATCTT
>JAHDHE010000054.1:3595-8606 GCA_020631475.1 Tenacibaculum sp.
GCTAATGCTGATGAACGAGATACACGTGGGTTAATTTCAATCGCAATAATATCTTCTTTTTCATCTGGAGAAACGGCAAACTGGACATTACATCCTCCTTCAAAATCTCCAATAGAACGCATCATTTTAATTGCCATATCACGCATTTTCTGATAGGTTTTATCAGAAAGCGTCATCGCTGGAGCAACAGTAATAGAATCTCCAGTATGAATTCCCATTGGGTCCATATTTTCGATAGAACAGATAATTACTACGTTATCATTCTTATCACGTAATAGTTCTAGTTCGTATTCTTTCCATCCCATCATCGCTTTATCAATCATCACTTCATGAATTGGTGATGCTTCTAAACCTCTACGTAATAATTCGTCAAAATCATTTGGATCATATACAATTGAAGCTCCCGCTCCACCTAAAGTGTATGAAGAACGAATTACTAATGGAAATCCGAATTCTTGTGCAATTTCTTTTCCTTTTAAGAACGATGTTGCTGTAGCTTGAGGTGCCATTGGCACATCAATTTTTAACATTAATTCTCTAAATTGCTCTCTATCTTCTGTAATATTAATCGCATCAATATCTACACCGATTAATTTTACATCAAAATCTTTCCAAATTCCTTTATCATCAGCTTCAATACATAAATTTAAAGCAGTTTGACCTCCCATTGTTGGTAAAACAGCATCAATTTGTGGATGCTCTTTTAAAATTTGAATGATTGATTTAGTGGTTAAAGGCAACAAATAAACATGATCTGCCATTGATGGGTCAGTCATAATAGTTGCAGGGTTCGAGTTGATTAGAATTGTTTCTATTCCGTCTTCTCTTAAAGATCTTAAGGATTGTGATCCAGAATAATCAAATTCACATGCTTGACCAATTACAATTGGTCCAGATCCGATAATTAAAATAGATTTAAGGTCTTGTCTTTTAGGCATTTGATTGTTGTGTTGTGTTGTTGTCTAAAATATAAAATGTGTAGGTATAAAAAAAGGGTGTTACTTATAAAAAGTAACACCCAATAAATTAACAATAGTTAATCATTATTTCTTATGTCTTGGAGCTGAAGATACAGTTAAACTTTTTCTTCCTTTAGCTCTTCTTCTTGCTAAAACTTTACGACCGTTAGCAGAAGCCATTCTTTCGCGGAAACCGTGTTTGTTTCTTCTCTTTCTATTTGATGGTTGGTAAGTTCTTTTTGGCATTACTTATATTTTTTAAATATCGTCTTTAAATTTGTTGCTTTTCTTGAAATTCCGTCTGCTAAAAGCGTGGGCAAATATACAACAGTTTTTTAGTCTGACAAATCCTATTTTTATTTTTTTGAAAAAAATTTCGTTTTGCAAAAATACGTAATTTTAATATATCATTTTTCTATTTTTTACTTTGTTCAAATCGTTAGACTTCTTACTTTTGCCCAAACCTAACAACACCATGAACAACACTAAATACGTTTTTGTAACAGGAGGCGTAACTTCATCACTAGGAAAAGGTATTATTGCCGCTTCTTTAGCTAAACTATTACAAGAAAGAGGATATTCAGTAACTATACAAAAGTTAGATCCTTATATTAATATCGATCCAGGAACATTAAATCCGTATGAACATGGCGAATGCTATGTTACTGATGATGGGGCTGAAACTGATTTAGATTTAGGACATTACGAACGTTTTTTAAACATTCCTACTTCACAAGCTAATAATGTAACAACTGGTAGAATTTATCAATCGGTAATAAACAAGGAGCGCAAAGGAGAGTTTTTAGGAAAAACGGTTCAGATTATTCCTCATATTACTGATGAAATAAAAAACAGAATTCAAATTTTAGGAAATACTGGAGATTACGATATCGTAATTACTGAAATTGGAGGAACTGTTGGTGATATTGAATCATTACCTTATATAGAAGCCGTACGACAAATGCAATGGGAATTAGGTGAAGACAATGCAATTGTTATTCACTTAACTTTAGTACCTTATTTAGCAGCTGCTGGTGAGTTAAAAACAAAACCTACACAACACTCTGTAAAAACATTAATGCAAAGTGGTGTTAGCCCAAATATATTAGTGTGTCGTTCTGAACATGAAATTAACGACGGTATTAAACGTAAATTAGCACTGTTTTGTAATGTAAAAAAGCAAGATGTTATTCAATCATTAGATGCAGAAACTATATACGATGTTCCTAATTTAATGTTTAAAGAAGGTTTAGATCGTGTTGTTTTAGATAAATTAAAATTATCTTCAGAAAAACAACCTGAATTAAAAGCTTGGAATGAGTTTTTAAACCGTCATAAAAATCCTACATCAACTGTAGAAATTGGTTTAGTAGGTAAATATGTTGAGTTACACGATTCTTATAAATCGATAACTGAAGCTTTTATTCATGCTGGTGCAGCAAATCAAACAAAAGTTAAAGTACGTTGGATTCATTCTGAGAGTTTAACTCCTAAAAATGCAGCCAATAAATTAAAAGGATTAAACGGACTTTTAGTGGCTCCTGGTTTTGGAGATAGAGGAATTGAAGGAAAAATAGCTGCAGTACAATATGTACGTGAAAATAATATTCCTTTTTTAGGTATTTGTTTAGGTATGCAAATGGCCGTTATAGAATATTCTAGAAATATTTTAGGGCTTGAAGATGCAAATTCTATAGAAATGAATCAGGAAATCGCACATCCAGTAATCAACCTAATGGAAGAGCAAAAAAATGTTACCGAAAAAGGTGGAACTATGCGTTTAGGCGCTTGGGATTGTGAAATAACCAAAGATTCTAAAGTTTACGAAGCTTATAAATCTGAATTAATTAGTGAGCGTCATCGCCATAGATACGAATACAATAACGATTATAAAGAACAATTAGAAGCTGCTGGATTAAAATCGACAGGTATCAATCCAAAAACTGGATTAGTAGAAACTGTTGAAATACCGTCACACCCTTGGTTTGTTGGTGTACAATACCATCCAGAATATAAGAGTACAGTGCTAAATCCACATCCATTATTTGTAAATTTTATAGAAGCTGCTTTAAAACAGTTTAAAAAATAAATTCTAAATCCTGTAATTTTAAATTGCAGGATTTTTTATTTCTCTTAAAGTTGGAACGCTGTTTGAACTATAACGCTTATCAAAATTAATCATAGTAAAACTTAACAAAACACATACAGTTTTACTACATTTGTCGGGTTTTTCAAATGTCAGAAAAACAAAAAATGACAAGTTGACATTATAACATACAATCAATGGAACAAAAAAAATTTGATTTTAATTCCTTTATAGGAATGCTTTTATTAGGAGGAATTTTAATGTGGTGGATGAACACCCGTAAACCAGAAGTAACTCCTGAAACAACTACTCAAACAGAACAAACTTCTCAAGAAGCTTCAACACAAAATAACTTAGTTGAAAATACCGTTTTAAACGATTCTTTACAGCAAATTGCTTTAAAAAATAAATTAGGGGCTTTCGCATTTGGTGCTTTAACGACTAAAGAAGGTAATACTACGCTAGAAAATGATTTAGTAAAATTATCTATTGATAATAAAGGTGGACAAATTACTGAAGCTTTAATTAAAAACTTTAAAACTTACGATTCACTTCCGTTATACTTAGTTAAAGACAAAAATGCTTCTTTTAATATTAATTTCGGAACAAATGATAATCGTATTTTAAATACCAAAGATTTATTATTTGCTCCAACTTTAACTAAAAACGGAGATACACAAGTACTTTCTATGAAGTTAAAGGTTTCTGAAAATCAGTTTTTAGAATACCGTTACGAAATGAAAGAAGGTGATTACCGTATTGGTTTCGCTGTTCGTTCTCAAGGTTTAAATAATGTAATTAACAGCTCTCAAGCAATTAATTTAGATTGGAACTTAAAAGGTTTTAGACATGAAAAAAGTTTAAAAACCGAAAACATGTATTCATACTATTATTATAAAGCTGATGATGAAGTTGACTACTTACAAATGAATGATGATGAAGCTGTAAGCGATGTAGATTGGGTAGCTTATAAGCAACATTTCTTCTCTTCTATTTTATCCTCAAAAACACCTTTTAATAACGCTACATTAAAATCAGTGGATTTTGAAGGAGAAGAAAAAGACACTGTATTTACCAAAACTTATGGTTTAAAAGCTCCTTTAGCCTTATCTAATGGTGAATTAAATTATGATATGGAATGGTTTTACGGACCAACTAATTATAATATCTTAAAAACATATGAAGGAACTAACCTAAGCGAAATTGCTGATTTAGGTTGGGGTGTTTTTGGTTTCTTAAACCGTACTGTTTTTTACCCAGTATTTAACATGTTAAAAGGGTTTATTGGCAACTTCGGATTAATTATTATTTTAATGACAATTGTAGTTCGTATTATCATGTCTCCTGTACTTTATAAATCGTATTTATCAAGTGCTAAGATGAAAGTGATTCGTCCGGAATTAACCGCTTTAAACGAAAAGTACCCAGGAAAAGAAAATGCAATGAAGCGCCAGCAAGAAACAATGGCAATTCAGCGAAAAGCTGGGGTTAGTATGATGTCTGGTTGTATACCAGCACTATTACAAATGCCTGTATTCTTTGCTTTATTTAAGTTTTTCCCAACAAATATTGACTTTAGACAAAAAAGCTTTTTATGGGCAAATGATTTATCATCATATGATATGATTTATCAATTACCTTTTAGTATTCCTTTTTATGGAGATCATATTAGTTTATTTCCAATATTAGCTTCTGTTGCAATTTTCTTTTATATGAGAATGAACCAAAGTCAGCAAGCTAATATGCAAGCACCTACACAGGAAGGAATGCCTGATATGAGTAAAATGATGAAGTATATGATTTACTTCTCTCCTATTATGATGTTATTTTTCTTTAATAACTATGCAAGTGGATTAAGTTTATACTATTTCATTTCTAACTT
Source organism: Tenacibaculum sp. (assembly GCA_020631475.1). GTDB lineage: Bacteria > Bacteroidota > Bacteroidia > Flavobacteriales > Flavobacteriaceae > Polaribacter. The sequence goes on from JAHDHE010000054.1 coordinate 8,523, forward strand.
ATTAACGATTGCAATTATGTTAGTTATTAAAAACTTTGTAATTGATGAAGATAAGATTCATGCAAAAATTGAAGAAAACAAAAA